>NZ_JBIRUL010000030.1:0-88811 GCF_044335095.1 Streptomyces sp. NPDC020597
ACCAAACGAGACACGACCCCCACCGTGGCCGCCACTTCAAGCCCCAGCGCCTGCACGCCGACAAGGCGTACGACATCCCTCACCTGCGGAAATGGTTACGGGGCAAGCGGATCGGAGTACGCATCGCCCGCAAGGGCATCGAGTCCAGCGAGCGATTGGGCCGCCGCAGGTGGGTGATCGAGCGGACGATCTCCTGGCTGTCCGGTTACCGCCGGCTCAGCCCCCGTTACGAGCGCCAGTCCCGCAACTACCTGGCCTTTCTCGGCCTCGCTGCAACCCTGTGCTGCTACAAGCGGCTGGTCCGCCTCACCACATAGGACACCTTCTTAGCCGACCAGAAGCCCTGAGCGGCAGACGAGTCGGGCTGTACGCCCACTATGGGTCAACCTTGGCGACGATCACACCCCGACCCGTCTGACCAGGTACTTTACGTAAGACGGAGGGCCCGATGCGGCCGCTGGGACTTCTCGGGGACATTCGACCGAGAGGCTTCAGGCGCGAGGGAGGCGTACGGGCGCCCGAAGAACGTGGAGTCCTCGCCCATATGCTGGCCCTACTCGAATTCGCTCCGCCCACAGGTGCCCGCAGCAACAGGATCACGACGGTCGCAGCGAGCTCCAACTGTTGCCGGTACACGGCCTGGCGTCAGTGTCCGTGACCACTTCTACGCTGCTGGCGGAGCGAGCCGTCAGTCAGTACGGAGTTGGGGTGCCACATCGACTCAATCGATCCGAACCGGGCCGCCGAGCGGATGCGCGAGGCTGGGGCGAAGACCCTGGGACCCTTATCCGGGCGCGGACGGTCCATGGCACTGCGACCGTACGACCTGCGGGACAAAGGCGCGGACTGCTTCCCGCCGGTGCCGCAAGGGGGCAGCGCCAGCCCTTCAAGTAGTTACACATATTGCACTTGGTTCACTTGTTTCATATGGTTGAGGGTGATAGTAGCCACTCAAAGCTGGGGACGCACCTATGCCCGTGACCCACCAGGACCGGAAACCGGCCAAGCAGAAGAAGCACCCCACCGGCGACAGTACGACGACCGTCAGCTCCGAGATCGAGACCTCCCGCACTCGGAAGAAGGTACGGCGCAAGCGCCCCACTGAGAACTCGCCGGCACTGCGTGGGACCCAGGCGCAGCGGACGCGGAAGGAGCAGCGCAAACGCAGCGTCGAGGAGGCCGTGCCATGCCTGCGTGACGCCCTCACCAGCAGCGCCGAGACGTTCCACATCACCGTCGCCGAAGCTAGCAAGGTCACCATGGAGGTGCCACGTGAAGCCCTGGCGGTCCTCATGGAGACCATGGCGCTCATTACCTCCGGCCGCACGGTCGAGGTAATCGCCAAGAGTATGGAGCTGTCCACCATCCAGGCAGCGAAGACCCTCGGCGTCTCCCGACCGCACCTGGTCAAGCTGCTCGACAAGGGCTTGATCGAGTTCCGCATGGTCGGCACCCACCGCCGTGTGGACGTCGCATCCCTGGAGGGCTACCGGCGACGCGAACAGAACGAGCAAGCCCGACGTCGCCAAGCGGCGGTCGCCTCCGCCATCGGCTCCACCGAGGCCGAGGGGCTGCGCGTCACCGCAGACACCACCGCCGACCTCGACGCCTATGCACGCGGAGAACTCGACGCCGCAGCCTTGCGCGCCCGCACCCTCGCCCGCTACACCCGTAAGGCCGCTGAGTGACCGACCCCTACAGCGAGCCCAACGGCGTCCTCCGAAACAGTCTCGGCATCACCGACGCAACCGAGCTTTCCGAGGCTGAATCGGACATCGCCGCGGTGGAACTCGCCATTCTGGACGCCGAGCCGCTGCCTGGCAGCTACGACCTCGCACACCTGCAAGCGTTCCACCGGCAGATCTTCGGCAGCGTGTACCCGTGGGCCGGGGAGCTGCGCACCATTGAGATCTCCAAGGGCACATCGTTCTGCCCGTCGATCCACATCGTCTCCTACGCGGAGGACGTGTTCCGCAAGCTCGCTAACAACGACCACCTGCAAGGCTTGGCCCGCCCGGAGTTCGTCCGAGCCCTGGCTGACCTGTACGGCGACGTGAACGCCATCCACCCCTTCCGGGAAGGCAACGGCCGCACCCAGCGCGCCTTCCTCGCCCAACTCGCCCGCGAAGCCGGATACACCATCTCCTGGCAGGACATGGACCAAGAGGAGAACATCGCCGCATCAGTGGCCAGCTTCAACGCGAACAACGACCTACTGGAGAAGATGCTCGACGCCCTGGTACGTCCCGCCTGACTGGCCTCCGCCGGCGGCGCCGTCACCGAGATCGGTCTGCCGATCACGACCTCTCAGCTCACTCATCGAAAGCGAAGTTCCCACACAAGATCGTCCCAGGTTCCTTCCCGGACCGCCCGAGAGGAGGCCGACTCCTTAAGCTCCAAAGCGACCTGAAAGGGAGATTCGGCTAGATCAAACGTCCTCTCAGTTGTCGTGCCCGCAATCGATACAACCAGGTACACGTCCTGGAATCCGGCGAGGTCCGACCTGGGTGCCCGGGGACTTCGCAGTCCCGAGCAGGTCGATGTCGAGCCATGGTGCTGGCTCGCGTGCACCGGAGATCCATGCGCCGAGTTCGGCGAACGCTGCATGGACGGTGAGCCCGTTCAGGTAGACAACCGAGGGGTTGGCGACGCCGGTTCCGTATCCGTGGAGGCGGTCGACAGCCTGCTGGTGACCCGGTTTGGCCCAGCGCGAGATCTCTGCCGAGTCGAGTTCGTCGAGGCAGGTCAGGCATGCGGCGCCGGGCAGCATGAAGAAGACGCGGCCGCCGAGCGCGACAGGCTGTTGCTGGTCATCGACGCCGGTGGCGATGTCGAGAAGGGGGGTACGTGTGTCGATGGCGATCTGGTTGAGGCGGTGCCGCGGGCCGTCGTGGTCGACGCAGCCGATGAGGAGGTCGGCGTCGTGCAGTTCGGGATGTTCGCCTGTGGGTGTGAGCCCGGAGAAGCTCTGGACCTCGCTTCTCGGATCGATCGAGTGCATGCGGCGGCGCGTGACGATCGTCTTTGGACTGCCGATATCGGCTTGGTCGGCGGTGACGAGCCGGTTCAGGTTGGTTGTCTCGACGAGGTCGTCGTCGAGGACGATGACCTTACGGAAGCCGAGGTAGGCGAGCCCGAGCGCTACGTGTGATCCTGTGCCTCCGGCGCCGACGACCGCCACGCGCAAGGCAGTGACGGCCGCTTGAGCCAGGGGTCCGAGGAGCGGGGTCTGGCGGGCGAACCGGATGTCGGTGGCAGGCGGCGCGTTGAGTACTTTGATGTGGTCGCCAAGCACAGTGACCGTGTCGAATGGCTTACGTTCGAGCTCGCCGTCGGTCCCGGGGCGCCACCAGTCGGCACGTACCATTCCTTGCGCCCATACTGCAGCCCCGTACGGTGTCCCGCCCAGCAGGTCGACCGCGTAGGGCGACATCTCAGCGAGCGCACGCTCATCGATGGGTGAGAATCCTGGTGGCTTCAGCCGGTGGTTGTGAAATTCGACGAGACCGCGTCCGGTGGCGACCGCATGGTTGTGGATGCGATCGAGCGCCGTGTCGGCCAGGCGCCAGCCGTCGTGGTTCGGCTCGATCTCTTCGTCGTCAATGAGTGCGATGTCGACGACCTCGAGGACGGGACCGCCCTCGCCGTTGTGCAGCAACTTGGTGAAGGCAAAGGCGAATCGCTCGCCGCGCGCCTCGGCCAGATGCCGCTCGATGCGCTCCCAGTGCTCGGACCGCGTGAACTTCAGAGTGCTCATCGGTTCAGCTCGCCTCCTCGAAACGGGACAGAGCGCCGGCCAGGTAGTCCGCGAGGTTGCTGCCCTGTGCTGGGTCTACGTGGGGGTGCCAGTCGTTCGGGTCGATGTGGTAGGAGAACTGCAGCCAGGAGCACCCGGCGTGCTGTTGTATGCCCTGGCTGTTGCCAGGCGTTGCGCCGCCGACCAGGGTCAAGTCCGGGCGGGCGCAAATGTTGTCCGGTTGACCAGCTGGGTAGTTCACGGGGATGGCGAACAGGACGTCGGTATCGGCGTGGGACCAGCCCGCGGGCAGCGGGTGGTCTCGCAGCGAGACGACGAGGGCTTCTCGATCGATGGTGGCGTTCGGGAACGCCTGACGCAGCAGCTCTTCCTCCTGCGCCAGGCGTTCGGCGAGCCTGTCGGGCACGGACACGCGATCAGCCTCGCTTGAAGCGGGGACGACGCTTGAACTGAGCTCCGGGCACGAGGCGGACCGTCTCCTCGGGCGTGATCGTGATGCGGGTTCCGTCCGGCAGGATCTGGACCAGGCAGTCGGCCGGGTTGATGCCGGCCATCTCCATGATCTGTGCACCGGTGATCGTCGGCCTGTCGTGGGTGTATTCCACGCCGTCGACCTCGAGGACGAATGTGGGGTGCTTAGTGTGGTCTGTCTCGGTCTGGCTATCTGGGGCTGCCATTGCGGGCCTCCAAGGATCGACCCGCCGGATGCGGGCTTTCACCTCCTAGTCGCTGGCGGCAGGCCGTCCGCAACCCCCTTCACGCAAGAATTCTTCAAGCCGAATCCGTGGCGGCGTAGGTCAACTCCACGACGTCCGGTGCGGCGCTGGCCAGACGGCGTGCCAGCCGTTCTTCGTAGGTCGTGATGAGGATTTGCCTTACGGTGCCCGCTTGGACGGCCGACACCAAGGTCTGGGCGACCGCGGCGCGGCGGCGTGGATCAAGATGCTCAAGTGGTTCGTCGAAACACACGGTCGAGGCACGTGCAACCGAACTCGCCAGCAGCAGTCGCGTCACGAGCAGAGCGGTGGACCGTTCTCCGCCGCTCAGGTCGCCCACTGTCAGCGTGGCGTCCCCGTGGGGAATGGTGAGGTTTCCATCGGCGCCGAAATGCAGTCCGTCGGTGCCGAACACGAGCTTCCAGCGGCGGCCGACCTCGTGCGCGATCGGTTCGATGTAGTCCGTCAGGTAGCGGTCGGCCAGCTTGTGGATGGTCTTCTCGCTGACCTCCATGACCATGTCTTCACGCGCCGCCGCGATGAGGGTGGACTGATCGCGTGCAGCTTGCCGTAGTCTCACCAGCTCGCTTCTAGCTGCTCCGAGTCGAGCTGCCGCATCGCCATGGTGTTCAGCAAGATCTGAGAGACGTTGCCGTGCTTCGGCCAGCTTGGTGACTGCTTCTGCGCCTGGATCTTCGCCAACGGGTTCAGTCGGGGGGTGCAGCGCATTGAGGGCGTCGCGAAAACCGGTAATCGCGCGCAGCCTCTCGCGAGCCTGCGCGGTGTCGTGCACACGTTGTTCAATCTCGGCGTGCGCGGCGTGGTCCACACCGCCGTGCGCGGAGGCCGCAGCCTCGCGTTCGGCCGGCGTCAGCGGGCGAAGGCAGGTCGGACACTGATCCGTGGCAGATGCAAGGACCTCAGCAGCCGATGCCGCACGCGCTGCTCGAACCTGCGCCGCCGACGTGGCCGCCAGGCTGGACTCGAGCTCGCTTGAGGCCGCGCGCTCGCTATCGGCGATCGCAGCCCTCGGATCCTGATCGCCGAGATCGATGGAACCGGCCATGCGCGCGACGAGCCGTCGTACTTGCTCGTCGACGGCATGGGCGTTCTGCCGGTAGTCGCTCCATGCCTGCGCGAGAGTTGCTGCCGGCTCCAGCTGGTGCGCCAAGACCTCCGCGGCCTGTCGCTGATCCGCGATCCCGGACACTTCCGTATCCAACTGCGAGACCGTCTCGGTCAACGATGCGATGGCCTCGTCGGTCCCGCTCAAGTCATCGCGCAGCGTCTTGATCTTCGCCGCAAGCTCGGACCTCCGCATGTTGATCGCTTTGGCAGCCTGCAGCATAGGTGTGATGCCGAAAACATCGGCGAGGTGATCTTTGATCGGAAAGCCTGTGGCCTCCCCTTTCGCCCCGACGCCGAAAACCAGCGCGTCGAGAAGTCCGGGATCAGCACCCCAAGCACGGCGCAGGAGCTCTGTGTAGGCCTCTTCATCGATTGCCATGCCATTGGCCTCGGCAACGAAGCGAGCGGTGCCGCCGCGCTTGACCGACCTGGTCAGCTGCACCTCGGTGTCCGCCAGCACCAAGTCCAGGCACACTGTCGCCGATTCGTGGCCGACGCGGACCGCCTGGCCGAGGCGACGGACCGAGGGGGTACCGAGCAAGCCCCATCGAACGGCCTCGACCAACGACGTCTTGCCGACACCGTTCGGAGCGACGAAGAACGTGACCGGGCGACTGAGCTCCAGGTCCAGCGTCTCGTAGGCTCGCCAATGGCTCAGGCGAATGCGTCGGATCACGATACGGCAGCCCCCGCCATCTCCGCCAGATGATCTACGAAGTCATCTGGCATCAGGCCACCCGTTTGCACCCTCACTACGAGGGCGGCGATTTCCGCCGCATCGACGTTGCCGAGTGCAAGCTGACCTTCCTTCTTGTACTCGAGCCGAGGCTTCGCACGAAGAGCCAGTGCGATCTGTGCCTCAGTCGCCTCCCTCGCCACGGCGTCGAGAGCTGCCGTATCCGGCAGCACGTCGAAATCGGCGACCCGGTCCCAGCGCGGCAGGCGCCGCTCGAAAAACCGTCCCACGGCGAGCCCCAGAGGCTCCGGCAACATCGAGCTGTGAGGGTCGAGCCAGCCAAGCACCGGACTGATCGAGCGCGTCACGTCGGCAGGCGAGAGAACGACAGCCCGCTCGGCGTCAGCAGAAGTGACACAAATCGCTGAGATATCGGCGTACAGGTTAAAGAACCGCCCGAGTCCCTCCGGCGCGCTGGACCATGTATCGGTATCACCTACGAGAACCGCTACCGCTTCCGCCAGCACAGCGCACTGCGCAAACGCCCGCATCCCCTGCGGCACCTCCGGCGACCATGCGGGGTGGAACTCCATCGAGATACGGCCTCGAAATCGAAAGGCCACCTCCTCAAGCGAGTCCTTAAGCGGTTCATCCGCTACTCCGCCTGAGGCCCGCGGGGCCGACTGGGCAGCCATGAGCGGCGGAGCGGACGATGATGCATCCGCCACCAAACCCAATCGCCGGGCAACGGGGTCCTGCTCAATAGGCGGGAGTTCCGGGTCTCGATCGGCCAACGCCCTCACGATCTCGAACTGGCCCGCGATCACCTCGCGACGGCTCGGCGGCAGATCCGACAGGTCCGGCTGAGGGCCAAGGCCGCGCAGGAACAGTAGGTACTCCTCGATAAGCGCGTCGTTCTGGTTATCCAGTTCCTCGTTGTCAGTCACTGTGCCCCCTCCCATCCTGTGATTCCTCCGCTGCGCTTCGATTCGACGCAGCGTCTGATCGCTTCGACAGCGCGCTTTCGCTGCCGACTCGCTGCTTGGTGCGTCTTGCCGTTGCGGAACGCCCAGTCGGACAAGAGCTCCTCTCTCATGATCGTCTCTACGACCAGATCCCGTTGCTCATCGGTCAGAAACTCAAGGCATCCTTGGGCCAGGGCGACTACACGCTCGTCTTCCTCTGCGGCTCGCGCATCCTCGTCATGGAACTCCACCGCCGCCATGGCTACCGGGTCAGCAAGGAACCCCTTGATCCCTTCACGCTCGCGCACGACTCCCCTGCCGATGTCCTGCCCCCGTCGGAGAGCAATCATCTTCGCCAGCCCGGTGACCGACGACACATCAGCGGGGTCCTTCTTTCTCAACTGCTCGAACGCCTCGCAGACAGCGTCCTCAACATCGCGGGGATCTGGAACAGCGGAGGTGATCGAGTGAATCCCACGTCGGGCGCCCTGGTACATCGCACCGCGGACCGCCTCAAAGAGCTCAAACGCGTCGAGCCGGCCCTGCCGCCATCGCAGCAGCAGCCCGTCGGCTTCAGTGTCCGTCCCAGAGTCGTCCATCGCTCGTACGTCGGTCGGAAGGCGGCGACCGCAACCCCCTCTCTGGAAGATTCTTTGGCCGCGCCGCGCGCATGCGCGCGGCGCCCCTCTGCCCCAGTGTGTTCCCCTGCGAATCAGTAGTCACGAAGCCAGGCCGCAGCAGGTAGAGGCGAGATGGCGAGAAGGGGCACACCGTAGCCAGCCGCCGTCCGGTTCGTGACGGTTCATTGGGCTGGCCGCCGACACGAGGCCAGCCCAGTGGATCCAACCAACTGGACGAGTTCATCGAAGCGGTGTCCAGACAGCCGGACGAGCCTTCGCACGATGTGCCTTCGGCTCACCGCAGCCCCGCCGAGTGGGCCGTGCGGACTGACACCACGGTCAACGCCGGGGCCGCGCAATCCGGCCGAGCCAAGACCACCCCCATGTCGGCGACTGTCGCGAACGGCCAGCTCAGAAGCCTCACCCGTCCCCCACTCCAGGGACTTTTCAGGGACTTTCAGCCCTGTCTGAGGGACTTCCGAGGGACTTTCCGCCGCGTAACGCGGCAAGCCCCCGAAAGACCGGAAAGGGCCTCCGTCCCAGATCAGAGGCCCTTTCCCAGGCAAAGCCGCAGGCAGCGGCAGACGAGTCGGGCTGTACGCCGGGTTCTGTGCCGAGGTCTCTCGCGAGGGCCTCGGTGACGGCCATCCATCTAGGGCCGGCGTTGCCGCCGGCCTCGTGCGGTCTACCCGCGGACTCGGGCGGGCAGCCCTCGAACGTCCGCGCAGAAACACCGGGGTGTTTCCTTTTGACCTTGCTCCGGGTGGGGTTTACCTAGCTGCCCAGGTCGCCCTGGGCACTGGTGGTCTCTTACACCACCGTTTCACCCTTACCGGGGACCGAGGTCCCCGGCGGTCTGTTTTCTGTGGCACTGTCCCGCGGGTCACCCCGGGTGGCCGTTAGCCATCACCCTGCCCTGTGGAGCCCGGACGTTCCTCGGGAAGCCCCGTAAGGGACTCCACGCGGCCGTCCGCCCGGCTCGTCTGCCGTGTCGACCATGTTACCGGGCGGGAGTCGCGCTTCGGTCCCGCAGCCGTCGCCAGGACGGAGCCCGCGAGGATCAGGGTGAAGGCCGCCACGATCGTCGCCGTCAGGGGCTCGTCCAGGAACAGGGCGCCCGCCGCGACCGCGACCGCCGGATTGACGTACGTGATGACCGTGGCGCGCGTCGGGCCCGCCTCCTTGATCAGTTCCATGAAGGCGACGAAGGCGACGGCCGTGCAGACCACGCCCAGGGCCGCGAGAGCCGACAGGACGGCGGTGGAGGGCAGCTCCGTGGGGCGGGTGGCGACGGCGGCCGGGGCGTAGACCAGGGCCGCCAGAGCCAGACAGGGGGCCGTGAGGTGGAGGGAGGGGACGTCCTTGAGGTGGCGGGCGGCTATCAGGGGCGCCGTCGCGTAGCCGACGACCGTCAGCAGGACCTCGGCCAGCGAGCGGGCGTCTCCGCCGGTCAGATGGGGCACGGTGAGGACGGCGACGCCGGTCAGGCCCAGCGCGAGGCCGGCGACCCGGCGTGCGCCCAGTTGTTCCGTGTCGCCGAAGAAGCGCGCCAGGGTGACGCCGACGATGGGGACGCCCGCGATCAGCAGGCCCGCCGTCGAGCTGGACAGGTGCCGTTCCGCGTCGGTGAGGGTGAACCAGGGGCCGATGATCTCGATGATCGCGAAGGCCAGCATGGGCTTCCAGTGCGTCCGCACGGTGCCGGTCAGCCCGCGTTGGCGCAGGGCGAAGGGGAGCAGGAGGGCCGCGCCGACGGCGCATCGGGTGAACACGACCACGGACGGGGACAGGCCGTCCTCGCCGTCCACCGCCACCTTGATCAGCAGGTAGGGGATCCCCCACACCACTCCCATGAGGGAGAACAGGAACCAGCCGCGAGCAGTCATGGCAGGAGTCTCGGCCGGGTCCGCTCAGACGTCTTGAACGCTGTTGCGGTAGGCCGCCGGGGTCACGCCCAGGACGCGGCGGAACCAGCGGGTGAGATGGGCCTGGTCGGCGAAGCCGACGAGGGCGGCGACCTCGGCCGGGCGCAGGCCCGATTCCAGCAGGGCTCGCGCCCGGGTCACCCGGTACTGGGCGAGCCAGGCGTAGGGCGGGATCCCGGTCGTCGTGCGGAAGGCGCGCAGGAGTTGGTAGCGGGACAGGCCCAGCTCGGCGGCGAGGTCGGCGAGCGAGGGCGGGGCGAGCAGCTCGTCGGCGAGGCGGGTGCGGACGGCGCGGGTGATGTGCTCGGCCCCGGGGATCGTGTCGCACACCGGGCGGGCCGTGGAGTGCCGTCGGGCCAGGGCCGTCAGCAGCCACGGGAGCCGGGACTCGGCCTCCAGCGGGTCGGGGCGGACGGTCAGCTCGGTGTGGGCGCGGCACAGCGCTGCGGCGAGCTCGGGATCGTCCACCAGGGGCTCGCGAAAGTGCGGCGTGCCGCCGAGGACGCCGTCGGTGAGGAGGCCGGGGACCGCGTACAGGGCGCGGTAGGCGTAGCCGCCGGTGGTGGCGCCAGGGCCTCCGGTGTGGGTCTCGCCCGGGTCGAGGACGACGATGGAGCCGGGGCCGGTGCGGATGTGGCCGCCGCGGTAGGCGATGATCTCCGTCCCCTCCACGCACACGCCGACCGTGAACTCCTCGTGCGTGTGCGGCGCGTAGACGTGCTGCTGGAAGCGGGCGGTGAGCAGGTCCAGGGACGGCCCGCAGCGGCCCAGCCTGGCCCTGGTCCACCACGCCTGTTCACGGCCCATCCGACGCCCCCTGCCCAGCCCTGCCCGCTCCTACTGCTGCAACGCCCGCAGGCCGCGTTTCCATGCCGCGGGGAGGTCGGCGTCGTCCGGAAAGCGGCCGTGGATCTCGAGGACCACCATGCCGTGGGCGAAGGCCCAGATCGCGCGGGCCAGGTCCAGGTCGCCGTCGCACGCCAGCAGCAGGGGCATTGCGGCCCGGTCCTCCAGGCCGGCGGGCAGGGCCGCGCGCGGCAGCGGGCGTTCCGTGGCCAGGCAGTAGAGGTGGGGGTGGGCGAGCGCGTACGTGCGGTACGCCTGCGCCAGCGCGAGCAGCGAGCCCGGCTCACGCGTGCGGGCGGCCTCCAGGGCCTCCGCCGACTCCTGCAGCATCTGCGCGACCAGTTCGACCTCGACCGCGTGTTTGTCGGGGAAGTGCTTGTAGAGCGAGGGCGCCTTGATGCCCAGGTGGTCGGCGAGCGCGCGCATGGTGAGCGCGGCGGGCCCGGCCTCCTCCAGGAGGGTCCGGGCGGCCGCCGCGATCTCGCGGGCGCGGGGCGTGAGCCGCTCAGTCACGCTGGAAGCCCTCCTTGGTGCGCAGTCCGTAGCCGAAGGCGCGATCGTACGAGATGTGCGCGAGCCAGCCGCACAGCGCCGCGAACAGCGGAGGCCAGGCCGGGAACGGCCCGAACGTGTAGAGGACCATCAGGGCGAGCGGGACGACGGCGCGGTGCATCGCGTTGTAGTACGGGACCGCCCGGGGCGGGAGCTGTCCTTTCGCCATGCGGGGCGCGGCGTCGAGGCCGACCAGGAACGCGAGGTCCGGCACGATCAGGAAGGCGAAGGCGAGACCACCCGCGAGCCAGCCGTGGTTCATGGCCTCCAGGATCGCGAACGCCGACCAGAACAGGGCGCTCGCCAGCCAGGCCGCGCGGCGGACGCCACGCAAGCCGGAGCCCGTGCGCGGGTTGGCGGTCGTACCGGTGCGCGTGCTGGTGGTGGCCGTGCTCATCGTCTGCCTCCTGGAAGTCGTCGACTGCGGTCCCGGCGGTGCGGCCCATTCCGGCTAATGCCGTTAGCCCGATAGGGCGACCCTACGGCTAACACCGTTAGCCGTCAAGGGTGGGCGCTCCGGCACGCTCCGGCACGGAAACCGGGCGGCGGCGACACAGACCGAGCGGGCGGCCCGACCGGAGCCGAACCGGACCCCCGAGCGGGGCGGAGGTCGCCGTGCGGCACGCCGTACGCTGTGCTGCTGAGTTCGATGTGAGGAGATGTCCCGTGCTGGTCCTGCTGCCGCCCTCCGAAGGCAAGGCGTCCTCCGGGCGCGGCGCCCCGCTCAAGCCGGAGTCCCTGTCGCTGCCGGGGCTGGGCGCCGCCCGCGAGGCGGTCCTCGAAGAGCTGGTCGAGCTGTGCGCCGCCGACGAGGACAAGGCCTGCGAGGTGCTGGGGCTGAGCGAGGGACTGCGCGGCGAGGTCGCGAAGAACGTCGGGTTGCGCACGGCGGGCGCGCGGCCGGCCGGGGAGATCTACACCGGCGTCCTGTACGACTCCCTCGGGCTCGCCTCGCTCGACGCGGCGGCGAAGCGGCGCGCGGCCAGGTCGCTGCTCGTCTTCTCGGGGCTGTGGGGCGCGGTCCGGGTGACGGACCGGATCCCGTCGTACCGGTGCTCCATGGGCGTGAAGCTGCCGGGCCTCGGTGCGCTGGGCGCGCACTGGCGTGGCCCGATGACCTCCGTGCTGCCCGAGGCCGCCGGGGACGGGCTGGTGCTGGACCTGCGCTCGGCGGCGTACGCGGCGGCCTGGAAGCCGAAGGGCGAGGTCGCGGCACGGACGGCGAGCGTGCGGGTGCTGCACGCCCCGACGCGCAAGGTCGTCAGCCACTTCAACAAGGCCACGAAGGGGCGGATCGTGCGCAGCCTGCTGACGGCGGGAATCGCGCCGAAGAGCCCGGCAGCGCTGGTGGAGGCGTTGCGGGACCTCGGCTACACCGTCGAGGAACACGCGCCGACACGGCCGGGAACCGCTTGGTCGCTGGACGTCCTGGTGGACGAGATCCACTGACGGCCGCGACTTCCGGCGCCTTCCGGCGCCTTCCGGTGCCTTCGGGCGAGGTCCGCCGACTTCCGCCGACTTCCGCCGACTTCGGCGCCTTCCGCCGACCTCCCGTGACACCCACCGAGGTCCGGCGAGGTCCGGCAAGGTTGGCCGAGGTCCGCTGAGGTCCGGCGAGGTCCACTGAGCACGGGGGTCCTACTCACCCTACGGTCGCGCGTTGCAGCATGCGCAATGCCCTTTGCGCATGCTGCAGAGCGCGAGCAGGATGAGGCGCATGACCTCACCTGCGCCCTCTGCCGCGGCCGCCTCGGTACTGGATCTGGCCCCCGCCCCCGTCGTTCCCGTCGTGGTGCTCGAGGACGCCGCCGACGCGGTACCGCTGGCCCGGGCGCTGGTGGCCGGCGGGCTGCCCGCCATCGAGGTGACCTTGCGGACGCCGGCCGCGCTCGAAGCGATCAGGGAGATCTCCGGGGCGGTCCCGGAGGCCGTCGTCGGGGCGGGCACGGTGATCACGCCGGAGCAGGTGACGGCGTGCGCGGCGGCCGGGGCCCGGTTTTTGGTGAGCCCCGGCTGGACGGACGCCCTGCTGACGGCGATGCTGGCGTCAGGGCTGCCCTTCCTGCCCGGGGTGTCGACGACGTCTGAGGTCGTGGCACTGCTCGAGCGGGGTGTGCGGGAGATGAAGTTCTTCCCGGCTCAGGCGGCGGGCGGCACGGCCTACCTGCGCTCACTCGCCGGACCGCTCCCGCAGGCTCGTTTCTGCCCGACGGGCGGCATCGGCCCGACGAACGCGGCCGAATACCTGGCGCTGCCCAACGTCGGCTGCGTGGGCGGGAGTTGGATGGTTCCGGCCGACGCGGTCGCGGCCCGGGACTGGCGGAGGATCGAGGAACTCGCCCGGACCGCGTCCGCGCTGCGGACCACGTCCGAACCCGGGACCGCGTCCGCGCAAAGGACCACGTCCGAACCCGGGACCGCGTCCGCGCTCAGGGCCTCAGGTGGGACGTGTCGTTGAAGAGCCGGACGCTCGCGTTCCCGTCCGCGTAGTAGGCCACGGCAGACAGCGAGGCCGCCGACAGTTCCATGCGGAAGAGGGACTCCGGCGGTGCGCCCAGGGCGAGCCGCACGAGGGTCTTGATCGGGGTCACATGGGTGACCAGCAGGACCGTGCGGCCCGCGTACGCGGCGACCAGCCGGTCGCGGGCGGCGGCGATCCGCACGGCGGTGGCCGCGAAGCTCTCGCCGCCACCGGTCGGCTCGGCCTCCGGGTCGGCGAGCCAGGCGTTCAGGTCGTCCGGGTGGCGCTCGCGGACCTCGCCGAAGGTCAGCCCCTCCCAGGCGCCGAAGTCCGTCTCGATCAGCCCGTCCTCGACGGTGACCTCCAGGCCGAGGCGGGCGGCCACGATGCCGGCGGTCTCACGGGTGCGGGCCAGCGGGGAGGCGAGGATGTGCTGAATCGTGCCGCGCCGGGCGAGCGCGGCGGCGACCCGCTCGGCCTGCCCCCTGCCGACGTCCGAGAGCGAGGGATCGGTGCCCCCGCTGCCGGAGAACCTCTTCTGCGGCGTGAGCGGCGTTTCACCGTGCCGCAGCAGCACGAAGGTCGCGGGTGCCCCGAGGTCGGGAGCGGCGCCCCAGCCGACGGTCGGGGTCGGGGCGGCGGTGGGCCCGGCGGCGGAGGCTGCGCCTGCGGCTTCGGCTGTGGCTTCGGCTGTAGACCGAGCGACCGTGCGGGCGGCCCGCACGTCGTCGCCGGTCTTGGCGCGGGGCTCCGAAACGGCTTCCGCAAAGGTTCTCCGCACATCTTCCGCAACGGGTTCCGCACGAGTTCCCGGCGCGGTGGTCGCTCGGCCTTCCGCAACCGCTTCCGAGCCCGCTTTCTCAGCGGCTCCGGAACCGCTGTGCGCAACCGCTTCCGAACCTGTTTCCCCGACGGCTGCAGAAGGGCGTTCCGTAACCGCTTGCGAACTCGCTTCCCCAGCGGCTGCAGAACGGCCTTCCGTAACCGGTTCCACGCGGTTTCCCGCGGCCGGGCCCGCAACGCCTCGCGCAGCGCCTTCCGCAACTTTTTCCGCTCCAGCGCCGCGCAGCGCCGCGTCCGCCGCCGCGTCCACAGCCGCAGCCGCAGCCGCAGTCCCTTCCGCGACTCTTTCCGTCGTCGCGCGGGACCGAGGCGCACGGGCCAGGGCCTCGCGGGCCTTCGCCGCGCCCGCGACTGCGTCACCGGGTGGGCCCGACGGCTCGGGGACGGCCGGGTCGGCGGCGGAGCGGCGTGCGTCGAGCGCGGCGCGGGACGCGCCCTCGTCCCACTGCTCGCCCCGCTTGCCCGCGTCCATCGCCTCGTTGGCCAGCCGGTCGGCGTGCTTGTTCTGCTCGCGTGGAATCCACTCGTAGGTGACCTGCCCAGGTGGGAGCACCCGGGCCGCCTCCGCCGCGAGCGGCTTCATGTCGGGGTGCTTGATCTTCCAGCGGCCCGACATCTGCTCGACGACGAGCCTGGAGTCCATGCGGACGCGCACCCTCGCCGACGGGTCGAGTTCACGGGCGGCCCGCAGGCCGGCCACCAGCCCCCGGTACTCGGCGACGTTGTTGGTGGCGACGCCGATGTACTCGGCGCGCTCGGCCAGCGTCTCCCCCGTCGCCGCGTCGATCACCACGCTGCCGTAGCCCGCGGGCCCCGGGTTGCCCCGCGACCCTCCGTCGGCCTCGACGATGAACTCCCGCACGATGAAGGCCCCTTACCTGCTACAGCCCCGACTCGGACGTGCGCACGAGGATGCGGCGGCAGTTCTCGCACCGGACGACCGTGTCGGGCGCGGCCGAGCGGATCTCGTTGATGTCGGTGATGGCCAGCTCCTGGCGGCAGCCCTGGCAGGTGCGCTGGTGGAGCCTGGCCGCACCGATGCCGCCCTGCTGCTCCCGCAGCTTGTCGTAGAGCTTGAGCAGGTCGGCCGGCAGGGACGCGGCGACGACCTCGCGCTCCTTGGTGACGGTGGCGGCCTCGCCGTCGAGCTCCTCGAAGGAGGCGTTCCGGCGCGCGGTGGCGTCGTCGATCCTGCCCTGCACGGAGCCGACCCGCTCGGTCAGCTCGGCGACCCGCTCCTGGGCGCTCTCGCGGCGCTCCATGACCTCCAGGACGACGTCCTCGAGGTCGCCCTGTCGCTTGGCGAGGGAGACGATCTCCCTCTGCAGGTTCTCGAGGTCCTTCGGGGAGGTGACGGCGCCGGAGTCCAGTCGCTGCTGGTCACGGGTGGCGCGCTGGCGCACCTGGTCGACGTCCTGCTCGGCCTTGGTCTGCTCGCGGGCGGTGTCGCTCTCCTCGGTCTGGGCGGCCACGAGGAGGTCGCGCAGCTGGGTGAGGTCCTTGGTCAGCGACTCGATCTCGGCGTGCTCGGGCAGGGACCTGCGCTTGTGTGCGAGCTGCTGCAGACGGACGTCGAGGCCCTGGACGTCGAGGAGTCGGATCTGGTCGGCGGGCGCGGCGTTCAGTTGGGGGCTCCCATTGAGCTAGAGGTGGCGGTGGACGCCGCGTGGGCGGTCCAGGGGTCGGTGACCGTGCGGGAGACGTGGACTCGCAGGTCCCATCCCCGCCGGTCGGAGATCTCGTCGAGCTGGGCGGCGGCCAGCTCGCACCAGGGCCACTCGGTGGCCCAGTGCGCCGCGTCGAGCAGCGCGAGAGGACTGTGGGCGCGGGCCTCGGAGACGGGGTGGTGGCGCAGGTCCGCGGTGAGGAAGGCGTCCACGCCGGCGGCCCTGACCTGCTCGAAGAGGCTGTCTCCGGAGCCGCCGCTGACGGCGACGGTCCGCACGAGCGCGTCCGGGTCGCCCGCCACCCGGATGCCCTGCGCGGTGGCGGGCAGCCGTTCCGCGGCGCGGGCGGCGAGTTCGCGGACGGTGAGCGGGTGGTCGAGCTCGCAGAGGCGGCCGAGACCGCGCCGGCCCTCGGGGTCGCCGCGATCGGGCACGAGGGGTCCCGTGACGCGCAGGCCGAGCGCGCCGGCGAGGGCGTCGCTCACGCCGGGATCGGCGCTGTCGGCGTTGGTGTGCGCGACGTGCAGGGCGATGTCGTTCTTGATGAGGGTGTGCACGACGCGGCCCTTGAACGTGGAGGCCGCGACGGTGGTCGTCCCGCGCAGATACAGAGGGTGGTGGGTGACGAGCAGGTCGGCGCCGAGCTTCACGGCCTCGTCGACGATCTCCTGGACGGGATCGACGGCGAAGAGGACCCGGGAGACCTCCTGGTCGGGATCGCCCACGACGGTGCCGACCGCGTCCCAGGACTCGGCCCGCTCGGAGGGCCACAGTTCGTCCAGCGCGGCGATGACTTCAGACAGACGGGGCACGAACGAAAGGCTACCTGGCCGTTCTGCGGGGAGATACCGCCGCCTCGGCATGCACACGCCTTCCGCGACCCTCAGGCGAATCGCTTCTGCACCACTCTTACGAGGGAAGAAGGCCGCCCGTGGGTCCCACGCCCGTGCGTGCGAAAACTAGCTTCGTCGCCGGAGGTGGCGGAACGATGACGATGCCGGCCTGTGCGATCGAGCCCACCGCGGCGGACGGGGAGGACCGGGAGGACCCGGAAGACGGGGCCGACCCAGGAGAGGGGGCGAACCCGGGAGAGGGGGCCGACCCAGGAGAGGGGGCGGACCCGGGAGACTGGCAGATTCCGGAGGACGGGCGGAGTCCGCAGGACGACGGACGGAGGCAGCAGAACGACGGGCGGAGGCCCGTGGACGGAGGGGAGCCCGAGGCCGGAGAGGGACCCGCCCGCCTCGAGTCTCCGGCGCTCCTGACGCTCATGGGGGCTCCGGACTACCTGAAGGCCCCGGGCCTCATGGCGTCCCCGCCCCTGATGGCGTCCCCGCCCCTCATGGAGTCCACGCCCTGCATGGGGTCCCTGGATCTCACGGAGAACCAGGATCTTCTGGAGGCTTCGGACCTCACGGCAACGCCGGCGCTCGCGGAGCGCCGCGCCACCGCCGGGACGACGCACACGCAGCACGTGCACCCCACGCGTCCCGCATGGCCGACCAAGCTCGCACAGCCCACGCACCACACACAGCCCACGCACCACACACAGCCCACGGGCCACGCACAGCCCACGCACCCCATGCAGTCCACCCAGCCCGCGCAGTCCTGGACGTGCAGGACGGCACCGGTCGTCGGTCGCGGCGCCGCGTCCCCAGCGCTCCCCGCGTCCTGTGTGCTGACGGCGAACGGCGCCTACGGCGCGCGCCTCGCCCGGGACGGCGACTCGTGGTTCCCCGAGCGCTGGACCCTGGACGGCCCCGAGCCGTACGCCGTGCCGCTGCCCGGCAACCAGCCCGAGGAGCCCGGCACCGAGGTCCAGCCGATGGCCGACGGCCGGGTCCTGATCCGGCGGCCGACCGACGGACGGCACGCTTTCTCCCTGCTCTACCCGACGGGACCCGGCACCGGCGAGCTGCCGCTGGGCGCCGTCGAGTGCCCGGACGACGGCGTGGAGCTGCGCCTGCTCCCGCCGGCCCCCTGCGGCGAGCGCGCGTACGCCCTCGCCGTCGGCCCCTGGACGACGGCCGTGTGGCTGGTCGCGGGCGGCGCCTTCGGCCCCGAGCACGTCGCCGAGATCCCCGGCCGGTGCTCCGGCGGCGTGTGGCTGGACCGCACCGGCCGCATGCTCGCGCTGGACCGTGAGGTCGGCGGGCGGACCAAGGCCGTCGTGGTGGACCTGGAGCGCGGCGGCGAGGTGTCGCCGCTGCTGCAGATCTCCGCGGACAGCGACGACCGTCTGCTGCTCGCCGACCCGGACAGCGGACTGCTGCTGATCAGCTCGGACGCCCCTTCGCCGGGAGAAGCCCGGCTGGGCTGGGGCGTCGTCGGCAGCACACTGCCGGTCCGCTTCCCGGAGTCCCTGCGGCTGCCCGGCCTCGCGCTGACGCCCTTCGCCATCCAGCCGGGTCAGGCCCTTCTGCCGGAGGCGTGCGCGGTGGCGCTGCGCATCGACGGTCCCTTCGGCGCCTGGGTGGGCGTCTGGCGTCCCACGGAACGCCGGCTGCATCAACTGGCCGCTCCCGAGGGCTGGCTGACGGGCAGTGGGCTGTGGACGCCCGACGGCGTGCTGCGGCTGCCGTACGCCACCGCGGCGGAACCCTGCGGGGTGGCGCCCCTCACGGCTCCGGCCGTGGGCTCGCCCGCGGACTGGGCCCCAGCCGCGACCGCGGGCGCAGACGACGGCACGCCCAGCGCCCTCCGCCGGCCCGAAGAAGCACCACGACACACCACGACCGACTGGACGCATTGCGACTGGACTCGCTCGGACGGGACGCGCTCCGACTGGACACCGCTCGACGGGACATCGCCCGACGCGATCCCCTGCTGGACGTCTCCGTACGAGGCCATGCCGTCCGGCGAAGCCGGGGGCGCCCGAAGCGCGTCGGAGCCGGCGCCGCCCGCCGCCGCCCGTCCCGTGCCCCTGCAACAGGCCCCGCTCGGCCGACTTGTAACGAAGTAGCGGCGGTTGGCGTGGCCGCCTGGATTCGCCCCGCGGTGTGCCGGATAAAATCGCCCGGCTGTAAAGAAAGATCATGTTGACGGGGTGAATTCTTCCGATGAGCGACACAAGCACCATGCAGGCACCGTCCGCCGACCGCCAGGAGACGACCGGACACGGCCGCCACCGGGGCCCGGTCTCGGCACACGAGGCCGATTCGGCTCCTCACGGCCGGCATCGCAGGCCGACGGGGAACGGGGCCGACGACACGGCCGAAGCGGCTGCCTGACAGTACGCCGTAGGGGCCCGGCCGTCCATGGACGGCCGGGCCCCTACGCATGTCGTGCCCGCGTCCCCTCCCAAGCTCGCGCCCACCGCTTCTCGAGGTGGACACCACTCGACATGGACGACCACTCGACATGGACGACCACTCGACGCGGGCGGCGCCTCGGCAGGACACCACGTCGACGCGGAGGGCTAATCGCGTCGCAGGCCCAGCACCTCGGCCGCCGCGAACGTCTCGCCGTCCGGCCGGTCCGCGTAGTACCCGCCGAGGACGGCGTCCAGCTCGTCGAAGCTGAACGCGTCCTGCTTGGTGTCGAACTTCGCCGCCACCCGGGGCCGTTCGACGACCGCGACGATGCCCCCGTGCACGACGAACAGCTGCCCGTTGATCCGCGCGGCGGCCGGCGCCGCCAAGTAGCCGACGAGCGGGGCGACATGCTCCGGTGCGAGCGGGTCGAGGCCGTCGGCCGGCTGCTCGAACCCGGCGAAGACGTCCGCCGTCATCCGGGTGCGGGCGCGGGGGCAGATGGCGTTGGCGGTCACGCCGTACTTGGCGAGCGCGAGGGCGGTGGAGGTCGTCAGGCCGACGATCCCGCCCTTTGCCGCCGCGTAGTTGGGCTGTCCCGCGGAGCCGGCGAGGAACGCCTCCGACGAGGTGTTCACGATCCGCCCGTAGACCGGCGCGCCCGCCGCCTTGGACCGCTCGCGCCAGTGTGCGGCGGCGAAGCGGGTGGTGTTGAAGTGGCCCTTGAGGTGGACCCGGATCACCGAGTCCCACTCCTCCTCCGCCATGGAGAAGACCATGCGGTCGCGCAGGATGCCCGCGTTGTTGACGACGACGTCCAGCGTGCCGAACTCCGTGATCGCCGCGCCGACGAGCTCGCGGGCCTGCCGGAAGTCGGACACGTCCCCGGTGTGGGCGAGCGCGGCGCCGCCCGCGGCCCGGATCTCCGCCGCGACCTCCTCCGCGGGCCCTGCCGACGCCTCGCCGGACCCGTCACGGCCGGGCTGTCCGTAGTCGTTGACGACGACGGCCGCGCCCAGCCGGGCCAGTTCCAGCGCCTCGGCGCGCCCGAGCCCGCGCCCGGCGCCCGTGACGATCGCGGTCAGCCCTTCGAGGGGCAGTGGCAGTGACATCGGGGCGGCCGCCTCTCAGATCTCTATGCACGTACGGAGTGCCGCACCGGTGCGCATCTGGTCCAGCGCCTCGTTGATCTCGGAGAGCGCCACACGGTGGGTGATCAGGCCCTCGAGGTCGATGCGGCCGGCCCGCCACAGGGCGATCGTCCGCTCGTAGGAGCGCAGGACGTCTCCGCCGCCGTACATCGAGGGCAGGATCCGCTTCTCGTCGAAGAACAGCTCGAACATGTTGAGCTGGAGGTAGTCGTCCAGGGCGCCCGCGCCGACGACGACGAGGGTGCCGCCGCGCCGGGTGTTCTCGTACGCGGTGCGGGCGGTGGCGGAGCGGCCGACGACCTCGAAGACGTAGTCGAACCCCTCCCCTCCGGTGACCAGTTGCTTGGTCGTGGGCAGCTCGTCCGGTGAGACGGCCTTCGTGGCGCCGAACCGCAGGGCGGCCTCCCGGCGCGAGGCGACCGGGTCGACGGCGACGATCTCGGCGGCGCCCTTGAGCCGCGCGCCCTGGATCGCGGAGACGCCGACGCCTCCGCAGCCGATGACGGCGACCGACGAACCGGCTTCCACGTCGGCCGTGTTGAGGGCGGCGCCCAGTCCCGTGGTCACCCCGCAGCCGATGAGGGCGGCGATGTCGAAGGGAACGTCGTCGGGGATCGGGACGGCGCAGCCGGCGTCGACCACGACCTCCTCGGCGAAGGTCCCGGTGCCTGCGAAGCCGAACACGTCGCCGCCCGGGCGGCGGAAGTTGGGGGTACCCGCGTTCATGAAGCCGGCCAGGCACAGCTCGGTCTGGCCGCGTTTGCAGGCGGGGCAGGCCCCGCAGGCCGGCAGCCAGCAGACCACCACCCGGTCGCCGGGCTTCACCCGGGTGACGCCCTCTCCGACCTCGAGAACCTCGCCCGCGCCCTCGTGGCCGGGCACGAAGGGCGCGGGCTGGGGCAGTACCCCGCCCATCGCGGAGAGGTCCGAGTGGCACAGCCCGGTGGCCCGTACCCGGATCCTGACCCGCCCGGGTCCGAAGCCCACGGCCTCGACGTCGTCGTGGACCTCCAGCTTGTCCTGGCCGATCTCGTGCAGTACGGCTGCGCGCATTGGTGCGGCTCCCCTCGGACCCCTGACGGGCGGTGTTCTGACGGGCGGTGTTCTGACGAGCGGTGTTCTGACGGCGGTCCCCGTGATGTGGGACGGGTGGTTCAGGAGTGCTGGACGACGGTGTCGGCGAGGACCGCCGCGTCGTCGCGCTCGACCGCGCTCACGGCCGCCCGCACCTCGCCCGCGCCGCGCCACATCCGGATGCGCAGGGTCTCGCCGGGGTACACCACTCCGGCGAACCGCGTGGCGTAGGAGCGGACCCGGCCGACGTCGCCGTCGAGCAGGGTGTCGACGATCGCCTTGAGCGTGACTCCGTAGGTGCACAGGCCGTGCAGGATGGGCCGGTCGAACCCGGCGAGCTTCGCGAACTCCGGGTCGGCGTGCAGCGGGTTGTAGTCGCCGGAGAGGCGGTAGAGGAGCGCCTGGTCCTCGCGCAGGGCCCGCTCGAGCGTCCTGTCGGGTTCGCCGGCGGGCGGCTCGAGCCGGGCGGACGGGCCGCGGTCCCCGCCCCAGCCGCCTTCGCCGCGGACGAAGATCTGGGCGTCGTTGGTCCACAGGGGCCCGTCGGCGTCGGCGACCTCGGTGCGCATGACGAGGACGGCGGCGCTGCCCTTGTCGTACACGCCGGCGATGCGTCCGGTGGCGGTGGCCCGGCCCTCGGCCGGGATGGCCCGGTGGATCTCCAGGCGCTGGCCGCCGTGCAGGACCCGGGCGAGGTCGACCTCGATGCCGGGCATGGACAGCGAGCTGATCACGCCGGGTGAGCCGGAGCCCGCGACGGTGGCGAAGCTCGGCAGGACGTGCAGCCGGGACTCCAGCGTGTAGCGCAGTTCGTCGGCGTCGGTCGCCGGGATGCCCGCGCCGATGCCTAGGTGGTACAGCTGGACGTCCCGGCGGTCCCAGGTGATCTCGCCGGTCCGGGGTTCGGCGGCGAGCGCCTTGGCTGCGTCGATGGGCATGGAGCTCCTGATCGTTTCGGATCCGTCGCGACCAACGGATCGCATGGGATCGCAATCGGATCGTGTCGGATCGGTCCTGATCGATCGGATCGGCTGGTTCGATTGGATCACTGGATCACTGGATCGGCTGGTTCGATCGCGTCGTTCGGAGACCTCGGCACGGCCGTCCGCACCGATCGGCCGCACCGAGGTCGTCACGGGGCCGCGGAACCCGCCCGAGCGAGCAGATCTAGAACGCGTTCCAGCGCGGCGACCCCCTGTATAGCCCAGGCCTCCGGAGTTGTGAAGACACCTGACGGCATGTCAGATACCGATGTCGGGCGCTGCGGCCGATGACATTTGTCCCGCACGGGTCCGTACATCCGGCTCTGCCGCGGACGGCCCCGGAAACGTAACGTCGGAGACACGCCGCCCCGGCATGACGGGCGGCCCACGGAAACGACGAACCGGGGGACACCACCATGAGGAGATCACCGGCGCAGTGGCGGAGCGCACTCGGCTGCCGGACGGCGGCCTGGCGCTCGGAACTGCGGACGGGACGCGAGCGGCAACAGCGCTGGAAGGAGGACAAGAACCGCCGCAGGGCCGAGCTGAAGGCCGCCGGCAAGTCCGGGCGGGTCCCGGTCCCCGAGGACCCCGGTCCGCCGGCCAACGGCTTCTCCCTGCTGCCCTGGCTGCTCATGGGGATGGGCGCGCTCTCCCATCTCTTCCAGGGCGAGACGCCCAATCCGTGGATCGGCGGCCTCGGGCTGCTGACGTTCAACTCGCTCTACATCTACGTCGCTTTCCGCGCCTTCGCGAAGGTGACCCGCGACGCGGTGTCCACACGGGTGGCGCTGGTCCTGCTGGCCCTCGTGACCTGTGCCCTCGCCCTCGGCTACGGCGGGAACTGGCTCCTGTTCTTCCCGCTGCTGGGCCTCGCGACGGGCGCGGTCCTGCGCGGACCCCGGCTGCGCGGGCTGGGCACCGCCGCGGCCGTCCTGGCTGGTGCGGTCTCCGTCGTCCACGACAGCTGGGGCAGCGCTCTGACCATCGCCTACGCCACCTGGATCTCGACGATGGTCACGGCCGCGATCCTCTCCCTCTCCGAGGCGGTGCGGGAGCTGCGCGCCGCCCGCGAGGAACTGGCCCGGCGGGCGGTGGAGGAGGAGCGGCTGCGCTTCTCCCGTGACCTGCACGATCTGCTCGGCCACACCCTCTCCGTGATCGTGGTGAAGTCGGAGGCGGCGAGACGGCTGGCGCCACTCGACATGGACGCGGCTCTCTCCCAGGTCACGGACATCGAGGCGGTCGGCCGTCAGGCGCTGACCGAGATCCGCGAGGCGGTCACCGGCTACCGCGAGGGCAGCCTGGCCACCGAGCTGGAGCGGGCCCGCTCGGCCCTGACGGCGGCGGGCGTCGAACCGACGGTGAACCGTTCCGGCCCGCCGCTGGAGCCGCAGACCGCCGCTCTGCTGGGCTGGGTGGTGCGCGAGGCGGTCACCAACGTCGTCCGGCACAGCGGGGCCACCCGGTGTGCGATCACGGTGGCCGGCGGGGCGGACCGGGTGCGGCTGACGGTGACGGACGACGGGGTCGGCCTGGGCGAGGACGAGGGCGTGGAGGACTGCTGCGCTCGCGGCGGCACCGGGCTGACCGGTCTGCGCGAGCGTCTGGCGTCGGCGGGCGGCTCTCTGACGGCGGACCGGGCGCCGGGCGGCGGCTTCCGGGTCACGGCGGAGCTGCCGGCGGACACCAGGGCGGACACGGGCTCCCGGCCGGACATGGGCTCCCGGGCGAACGCCGACTCCCCGGCGAACGCCGACTTCCGGGCGCGCTCCGACTCCCCGGCGCACTCCTCCTTCCCGTCCGGTGCGGACGGCGGCGGGGGCGCGGGCGCGGCGGGGACGGTGTCCGGGGAGGGCGCGGGGACGGTGTCCGGGGAGGGCGCGGAGGCTGCCCGGTCCCGCGTGGCGCCGGAACCCCCGCACGAGGCGCGGTCCGTGGTCGGCGGCCCTAATCTTGGGCCGTGACCGAGATGCCTGGTGGGCCCGTGAACGAGATGCCCCGCGACCGACGCCCCGCCAAGTGCATCCGGGTGCTGCTCGCCGAGGACCAGCAGATGATGCGCGGTGCGCTGGCGCTGCTGCTGGGTCTTGAGGCCGACATCGAGGTGGTCGCGCAGGTCGGCGCGGGCGACCGGATCGTGGAGTCGGCCCTGCTCCACCGCCCGGACGTCGCGCTCCTCGACATCGAGCTGCCCGGCATCAGCGGCCTGGACGCCGCCGCCGAGCTGCGCGAGCAGACGCCCGACTGCCGGGTGCTGATCCTGACCACGTTCGGCCGGCCCGGCTATCTGCGCCGCGCCATGGAGGCGGGCGCCGCCGGGTTCCTGGTGAAGGACGGCCCGGTGGAGGAGCTGGCGGCGGCGATCCGCCGGGTGCTGGCAGGCGAGACGGTCGTGGACCCGGCGCTCGCCGCGGCCGCGCTGGGCGCCGGCCCGAACCCGCTCACCGCCCGCGAGCGGGACGTCCTGAACGCCTCCGTCGACGGTGCGACGGTCGCCGACATCGCCGCCAGGCTGCACCTGTCGGAGTCCACGGTCCGCAACTACCTGTCCTCCGCCATCGGCAAGACGGGCGCCCGCAACCGCATGGAGGCCATGCGCGAGGCCCGGCAACAGGGGTGGCTGTAGAGCGGTCGGCAGAGCCCGTCCGCCTCCGGGCCGACGACGCTGCTTCCGACAGGCGCTTCCGGGACGCACCTTGGCGACCCGGCCGCCCTCCGCGGCCCGGCCCTCCGCGGCCGACTCTGCGCGACCCGGCCCTGCGCGGGCGGGCCCGCCTCCCGGCGGCCGGCCCTCCCCGGATGGGCCGGCCCCACTGGCGACCGGCCCTGCCTAGCGGGCCGGCCTCGTCCCGGACACGGCGCCCACGTCAGGCCCTCGAACCCCGCGCCACGGCTCAGTCCGCCCCCTCCGCCCTCCCCCGCCCCGTGACGGTCCTCAGATCCCCGTGCCGGTCCGTCGCAGCACCCGCAGCGAGCCGGTGTCCGAGACCTCCGTGAAGGCCCCGGACGCCAGGGCGCGCAGGTAGACGCGGTAGGGGGCCTGGCCGGTGAACTCGTCGACCGGGTCGGGGAAGACGTCGTGGATGACGAGGAGCCCGCCCTCCGCGACGTGCGGCGCCCAGCCCTCGTAGTCGGAGGCGGCGTGCTCGTCGGTGTGACCGCCGTCGACGAAGACCAGGCCGAGAGGGGTGTTCCAGAACGCCGCGATCTGCGGCGACCGTCCGACGAGAGCGACGACGTGCTCCTCCAGACCGGCCCGGTGCAGGGTGCGGCGGAAGGCGGGCAGCGTGTCCATGAGGCCGATCTCGGGGTCGACGGTCTCGGGGTCGTGGTACTCCCAGCCGGGCTGCTGCTCCTCGCTGCCCCGGTGGTGGTCGAGGGTGAGGGCGCTGACCCCGGCCCGGCGGGCCGCGTCCGCGAGCAGGATCGCGGAGCGGCCGCAGTAGGTGCCGATCTCCAGCAGCGGCATCCCGAGGGTCCCCGCCTCGACGGCGGCCGCGTACAGCGCGAGCCCCTCGTCGAGCGGCATGAACCCCTTCGCCGCCTCGAACGCGGCCAGGATCTCGGGCTGGGGCACCGCGGGCATGGGGGTCCTTCCGACGGACGTACGACTGAGCGCGCCCATGCTGCCCCACCCCCGGGCGACGCCGACGGCAGGGGTGCCAAAACGCCGGGAACCGCTTCCGTGGCCGCGTCTTCCGGGCACGCGGCGGGGCTCCACGGCCGCACCCCCTGCCGGCCGGCGACAGGGGGTGCGGAAGGTACGTGCCGAGGCGCCGGCGCCCGGGGGCGGAGCGGTCAGGCCTTGACGGTCTCACCCGGGAGGGACAGGTCCAGGTCGACCGGGCGGGCGTCGCCCGCGTGGGTCGCGGAGCTCGCCAGGGGGCCGTGGCCCACGGCCTTCGCGGCGAGGACGTAGGGCCCCTGGGCCGGGACGGCGAGGGCGTAGCTGCCGTCCGGCTCGGAGAGGGTCGCTCCGGCCTGGCGGCCGCCGCGGTCGATGAGGGTGACCCGGGCGCGGGCGACGGGGGCGCCGTGGGCGTCCAGCACGCGGCCGCGGAAGCCCCGCAGGGCCTGCTCGGCGCGCGCCGCCACGGCGTCCTCCTCGCTGCTGGCGCGCAGCTGCGGGGCGTCCGACGGGCGCTGCTGCCGGGGCAGGAACAGGGCGAGGACCAGGCCGACGGCGACGGCGGCGGTGGCGATCAGGAAGGAGACGCGGAAGCCGTGCATGGTGGGCACGGCGACGCCGCCGACGTCGTTCGCGGTGTTGGCCAGCACCATGCCGATGACGGCGCTCGACACCGACGTACCGATGGACCGCATGAGGGTGTTGAGGCCGTTGGCCGCGCCGGTCTCGGAGGCCGGGACCGCGCCGACGATCAGCGCGGGCAGCGAGGAGTAGGCGAGGCCGATGCCCGCGCCGAGGACGACCGCGATGACGAGGCTCTGCCAGGCGGCGCTCATCAGGCCGAGGCCGGCGCCGTAGCCGATCGCGATGATCAGCATGCCGAGGATCAGGGTGACCTTGGGGCCGTACTTGGCGGACAGCCGGGCGTAGACGGGCGCGGTGACCATCATCGTCAGGCCGAGCGGGGCGACGAGCAGGCCGGCGACGACCATCGACTGACCGAGACCGTAGCCGGTGGCCTTCGGCAGCTGGAGCAGCTGCGGCAGGACCAGGGAGACGACGTAGAACGAGACGCCGACCATGATCGAGACCAGGTTGGTGAAGAGGACGGCCGGGCGGGCCGTGGTGCGCAGGTCCACCAGCGGCGCCTTCACCCGCAGTTCCATGACGCCCCACAGGACGAGGACGACGGCCGCCGCGGCGAACAGGCCGAGGGTGGCTCCGGAGGTCCAGCCCCAGTCGCTGCCCTTGGTGATGGGCAGCAGGAACAGCACGAGGCCGGCGGAGAGGCCGATCGCGCCGAGGACGTCGAAGGTGCCTTCCGCGCGCGCCGGGGACTCGGGGACGACGAGGAGGGTGAGGGCGATGGCGAGCGCGCCGAGGGCGGCGGCGCCGTAGAAGAGGGCGTGCCAATCGGCGTGCTGGGCGACCAGGGCCGCGAGCGGCAGGGCGAGGCCGCCGCCGACGCCGATCGAGGAGCTCATGAGGGCCATCGCCGAGCCGAGCTTCTCGCGCGGCAGCATGTCCCGCATCAGACCGATGCCGAGCGGGATCGCGCCCATGGCGAAGCCCTGGAGGGTGCGGCCCGCGATCATGGTGATCAGGTCGCTGGTGAGCGCGCTGACCAGGGCGCCGACGACCATGACGGCGAGGCTGGCGATGAGCAGGCGGCGCTTGCCGTACAGGTCGCCGAGGCGGCCCATGATCGGGGTGGCCACGGCGCCGGAGAGCAGGGTCGAGGTCAGGACCCAGGTGGCGTTGCCGGGCGAGGTGCCGAGCAGCTGGGGCAGGTCCTTGATGACCGGGACGAGCAGGGTCTGCATCACCGCGACCACGATGCCGGCGAAGGCGAGGACCGGGACCACGGCTCCGCTCGTCTCGCGGGTGGGCCGGTCGGTGGTCGTGTGCGTCATGAGGGGGTGCCTCCGGGCGGTGGTTCGGTGATTACATGGGAGCTGAACCTGTATGCACGGGCAACTATTCCGATGCTTCGGCGTACTAACGATTTCTTTGTCTTCTCTTGACCCCGGCCCGGGTCCCCCACTCCACAGCGCGTCCGTTCTGGACTCCGGCTCGGGTCCGCCCTCACTGCGGACCACGTTCGCTCTGGACTGCGGCTCGGGTCCGCGGACCTAGGTCGAAAAACCGATGCAACGGGCACAACCCGGTTGAGACCATGACGCCCATGCTGGAGACCGCCGACACCGCCCGCGCCCGGAGATCCCACACCGCTCCCCCCGCCTGGCTGCTCGTGGCGCTCGCCTGCGCCGGACAGTTCCTCGTCGTGCTCGACATCTCCGTGGTCAACGTGGCGCTGCCGTCGATGCGCGCGGACCTCGGCATGACCTCCTCCGGGCTGCAGTGGGTGGTGAACGCCTACTCCATCGCGTTCGCCGGGTTCATGCTGCTCGGCGGCCGGGCCGGCGACCTGTACGGGCGCAAGCGGATGTTCCTCACCGGCCTCGCCCTGTTCACCCTGGCCTCGCTGGCCGGCGGCCTCGCGCAGAGCGGCTGGCAGCTGCTCCTCGCCCGGGCCGTCCAGGGGCTCGGCGCCGCGGTGCTGGCCCCGGCCACCCTGACGATCGTCACCGCCGCCGTGCCCGAGGGCGCCGCGCGGGCACGGGCCATCGCGACCTGGACGGCGGTGGGCGCGGGCGGCGGGGCCGCGGGCGGGCTCGTCGGCGGGGGCCTCGTCGACCTGCTGTCCTGGCGCTGGGTACTGCTGATCAACGTGCCGGTCGGCGTGCTGGTGCTGCTCGGCTCGCTGCGCTGGCTCGTCGAGAGCCGGGCCGGGGACGGACGGCGCCTCGACCTGCCGGGTGCGCTGCTCGTCACGGCCGGCCTCGCCACCCTGGCCTACGGCATTTCGCAGACCGAGTCCGCGGGATGGACGGCGTCGGCCGCCCTCGTGCCGCTGGCCGCCGGGCTCGCCCTGGTCGCGCTGTTCCTCGTCGTGGAGGCCGGGACGGCGGCTCCGCTGATGCCGCTCGGCCTGTTCCGGCTGCGGACGGTGTCCGCGGCGAACGCCGCCATGTTCGTGAACGGCTCGGCCATGTTCTCGATGTGGTTCTTCATGACCCTTTATCTGCAGAACGCGCTCGGCTACACCCCGCTGGAGGCGGGACTGGCGCTGGTGCCCAGCTCGCTGGCCGTCGTCGCCGGCTCCAAGCTCGCCCCCCGCCTGATGCGCGCCGCCGGGGCCCGCACCGTGGCCGTGCTGGGCACGCTGCTGGCGGCGACCGGCTTCGCCTGGCAGTCGACGATGCAGGTGGACGACGGGTACGTCACCGGGATCATGCTGCCGGGCGTGCTGATGATGCTGGGCGGCGGCCTGGGCACCACCCCGCTCGCCGCACTGGCCACGTCCGGTGCCGCACCGGGCGAGGCCGGACTGGTGTCCGGCCTGGTCAACACCTCCCGCACGATGGGCGGCTCGCTGGGCCTCGCGGTGCTGTCGGCGCTTGCCGCATCGCGCACCGCGGGCCGCGGCGCCCCGGAGGCGCTGACCGAGGGGTACGCCCTGGCGTTCCGCACGGGCACGGGGGTGCTGCTGGCGGGGGCCGTGCTGACGCTGCTGTGGCTGCCGCGGAGAATTCCCGCCCGCTGAGGCAACGATCCGGGCCTCTCATGGCCTCCTTCGAACATCCAGGAGGTGCCCATGGGGGATCGGGAGCAGGACGGGGACACGGCGTTCCAGGCTTTCGTCGTCGGCCGCTGGGCGCGGCTGATGCGCACGGCATCTCTCCTCCTGGGGGAACAGCACGCCGCGGAGGGCCTGGTCCAGTCCACGTTGGAGCAGGTCTACGTCGCCTGGCGCAGAGTCGGCGCGGCGGACGAGCCGGAGGCGTACGTACGGCGCGTGATGATCGACGCGCACGCCCGCAGGCACCGCAGGAAGCTCCGCGAGCTGCTCGCCCCGAGGGACGACGGGCCGGGCCTCGCCCCGCCCGACAGGTGACGTGCACCTGGAAGAACGGCACGAAGACCACCATCAGCAGGGTTGCCGCGGGCGCCGGCGTCCGCGCCGACGCCCCGACCGTCCGCACGGTCGACGACTCCCCGTACAACTGGTTCGCCTGCCTGGCCCCCCGGGGCACCGAGTACGCGTCGGCGGAGGTGACCGGCCAGAAGCGCCCGCTAGGGTGGCGGGCGTGTCGTACCCAGGCCCGCACTCCGACCCCGCCGACCCCTTCGGGCCGTCCGGCTCCTTCGGCTCCCCGCTGCCGCGCCGGTCCCGCCTGCGGCGTCCCCTGACGGTCGCGCTGACGCTGCTGGTGCCCGGGGCACTGCTGGGCTGGCTGGCGTACGGGGTGCTGGGCGACCCGGGCGGCGAGGGCACGGGCGGCGGAGCGGCCGGGGCGGGCGCCTCGTCGAGCGCCCGCGCCACGGTCCCGGCCGGCGGGGACGCGAAGCCGAACACGCTCGCCGCGTCTCCGAGCCGGGCGGCCGCTCCCCTCGCGGGCAAGGTCGTCGTCATCGACCCCGGGCACAACCCCGCCAACGTCGACCACGCCTCCGAGATCAACCGCAAGGTGGACATCGGCACCAACTGGAAGGAGTGCGACACCACGGGCACGTCCACGAACGCCGGCTACAGCGAGGCGAAGTTCACGCTGGACGTGGCGCACCGGCTGCGCGCGCTGCTCCAGGAGCAGGGCGCCACGGTGAAGCTGACGCAGGACGCGGACCGGCCGTTCGGCCCGTGCGTCGACGAGCGCGCCCGGATCGGCAACGCGGCGCACGCCGACGCGGTCGTGTCGATCCACGCGGACGGCGCCGGAGCCGGGCAGCGCGGCTTCCACGTGATCCTGCCGGGGACGGTGCACAAGGGTCTGGCGGACACCCGGACCGTCGTCGGCCCGTCCAGGGAACTGGGAGAGCTGATCGCGGGCGACTTCGCCCGCTCCACGGGCACTTCGCCGTCCAACTACGTCGGCGACGGCACCGGTCTCGTCACGCGTGAGGACCTGGGCGGTCTCAATCTGTCAACGGTTCCCAAGGTGTTCATCGAGTGCGGCAACATGCGCGATACCAAGGACGCGGCACTGCTGACCAGCGGAGCCTGGCGGCAGAAGGCGGCGCAGGGGATCTCTGAGGGAATCGTGAGTTTCCTGCGCGGGTAGTGATCAGGGCGCTGATCCCGGCGGACAGGGCGATCGTGCGGACGATAGTGTCGTTCCTACGATGAGGGGCCACCCCCACGCTTCACACCGGGGCCTGACGGCGACATGGTGACAGCGACGCCTCTACCGCTTTGTGTATGCGTGTACCGACGACGAGACGACAGACGAAGGACCTGAAGTGAATATCCGCTCCCTCACTCGAGGCGACGGCGTGGTGATCGGAGCAGCGGTATTGCTGTTCATCGCGTCGTTCCTGGACAACTACTCGATCGACGGGATCCCCGACAGCTACGATCTGCCGAACCTCTGGGGCAGCGGGCCGGTCCTGTTCAGCGTCGTTCTCGCGGGCGTCATCGGCGCCGCGCTCGTGGTCGTCAGCCGGGCGCTTCCGCAGCCGCCGAAGGTCGCCGGCCTGGAACTGCGCCAGTTCGGTGTGGCCTTCACGGTCTTCGCCGCCTGGAGCGCGCTCGGCAACGTCTTCGACCCGTCCGGCGGTTACGACAACGTCGGCGACAGCTCGAACAGCCCCGACGCCGGCGCCGGTCTGATCCTCGCCCTGGTCGCCACCCTGCTGCTCGCCGCGGCCGCTGTCGCCACCCCGCTCGTCCCGGCCCTGCAGGCCGCTCTCGTCCCGGCGCCCAGGCCGCAGGCCCCGCAGCCGTACGGCGCGCAGCCGCCCGCCGGGTACGGCTACCCGGGCGCCCCGCAGCCGTCGGCGTTCGGCGGTCAGCCGCAGGGGCAGCCCGGCCAGCCGGGTCCGCAGTCGTTCGGCGGTCAGCCTGCTCCGGCGCAGCCGTCCGCCGGGGACTTCTCGCCGTTCTGGTTCGCCGTGCCCGTGCCGCGTCCGCTGTACGCGGAGGACGGCGCGCCGACGCCGATCGCCGAACTGGCTCCCGGCACCTGGTACCTGGCCGTCGAGCAGGGCGCCCAGGGTCTCGTCGCCCAGACGCAGGACGGCCGGCGCGGCGTCCTGCGGGACGCCTCCGGCATCCAGCGCGGCTGAGTCCCGCTCCGCACCACGGTGTGCACGGCCCCTCGCCCTTCCGGGCGGGGGGCCGTTGCCGTACAGTCGCCCTCTCTGTCTGACACACCGTCAGGAGGCGGGCATGCGGCTCGGTCTGGCTCTCGGCTACTGGGGGCGCGGCCCCTCCCCCGACCACGTGGAGCTGGCCCGCGAGGCGGAACGGCTCGGTTACGACTCCGTGTGGACGGCGGAGTCGTGGGGCTCGGACGTCTTCACCCCCCTCACCTGGATCGCCGCCCGGACCTCGACGATCAGGCTGGGCACCGCGGTCGCGCAGATGGCGGCCCGCTCCCCCACCACGACCGCGATGCACGCCCTGACCCTGGACCACCTCTCCGGCGGCCGGATGATGCTCGGGCTGGGGCTGTCCGGCCCGCAGGTCGTCGAGGGCTGGTACGGCCGGCCCTTCCCGAAGTCGCCCCTGACGGCGACCCGGGAGTACGTGGACGTCGTACGGCAGGTGCTGCGGCGCCAGGCGCCCGTGGAACTCGACGGCCGCTTCCACACGCACCCCTACCGCGGCGCCGACGCGACGGGCCTCGGGCGGCCGTTGAAGTCCATCACCCATCCCCTGCGTGCGGACCTGCCGGTGCTGCTCGGCGCGGAAGGACCGAAGAACGTCGCGCAGACGGTCCGCATCGCGGACGGCTGGCTGCCGCTGTACTGGTCGCCGAACCGGCCTGACGCCTACGGGCCGGCGGTGGCGGAGCTCCCGGAGGGCTTCCGGGTCGCCCCGCTGGCGCGGGTCAAGGTCTGCGACGACGTCGGCGAGGGGCTGCTGGGCGTGAAGACCATGCTCGGCTTCTACATCGGCGGCATGGGCCACGCCACCCGCAACTTCCACGCCGACCTGATGGCGCGCATGGGATACGAGGAGGAGGCCCGGCGTGTGCAGGAGCTGTTCCTGGCCGGCCGCCGCGAGGAGGCCGTGCTCGCCGTGCCGGACGCCTTCGCCGACGAGATCTCCCTCGTCGGCCCCCGCGAACGCATCGCCGAGCGACTGGAGTCGTGGCGCAAGGGGCCGGTGACGGATCTGCTGGCGGTCGCCCCGGACCCGACCACCCTGCGGGTGCTGGCGGAACTCAACTCCTGACACGGCCACTTCCAGGGCCTCTTCAGCGCCGGCCCGACGACCTGGCGGCCCACCGGCCTGCCGGTTCTGAAAGTCTGCCGGGTCTGCCGGTCTGACGGTCTGCCGGGCCTGCCCGAGGTTTCATCAGGAATCGAACGGCAATCCGGAGAACATGTCTCGATATCGCAGTGGTTCCAACTCCGCCGGAACGGTCATCGCGGTGGTAGCGGACGTCATGGCCGTCATCCTCGGTCTGTGGATCGTGATGTACCTGCTGGACGCCAACCGGGGCAACGACCTCGTCCAGTTCGTCCATCACGCCGCCAACTGGCTGGCCGGCTGGTCCCGTGACCTCTTCACCTTCGACGAGGCGTGGGCCAGGGTCGTGGCCGGCTACGGTCTGGCGGCGGTGGTGTACCTGTTCGTCGGCCACGCCATCGCGAACCGCGTCCACCGCCACTGACGTCCCCGAGCGCGGTCCTCGGACCGCGCTCCCGGCCCCTCGGGCGCAGCAGCCGGCCACTCGGGTACGGCAGCCCGCCCCTCAGGCGCAGCAGTCCGCTTCGAGTCCCGCCGGCAACTGCTCGCCGCCGAACACGGCGCAGGTGGCCTCGTGGCCGCCGAGGGCCGCGACCGCGAGCAGCAACGACCCCGCGGTCCAGGTGGTGAGCTCCTGGGGCCAGATCGCCTCGTCCTCGAAGACGAACCCGGTCCAGTACAGGCCCGAGTCCGCGTCCCGCAGGTGCTGGATCGACTGCAGGATCTCCAGCGCCCGGTCGGACTCGCCCATCGCCCACAGGGCGAGGGCGAGTTCGGCCGACTCCCCGCCCGTCACCCACGGGTTGGGCACCACGCACCGCACGCCGAGGCCCGGCACCACGAACCGCTCCCACTCGGCCTCGATGCGGGACTTGGCCTCCGCACCGGTCAACGCGCCGCCCAGCACCGGGTAGTACCAGTCCATCGAGTAACGGTCCTTGTCGAGGAACCGCTCGGGGTGCCGTCGTATCGCGTGCCGCAGTGCGCCGGCCGCCAACTCCCAGTCGGGCTGGGCCTCTTCGCGCTGCTCGGCGATGGCGAGCGCGCAGCGCAGCGCCTGGTGGATCGAGGAGGACCCGGTGAGCAGCGCGTCGGCCGTGGGCGTGCCGTCGTCGTCGCGCCGCCAGCCGATCTGCCCGCCCGGCTGCTGGAGCCGCAGCACGTACTCGATCGCCGCGTACACGCTCGGCCACATCCGGTCGAGGAAGGTGTCGTCGCCGGTGGAGAGGTAGTGGTGCCAGACGCCGACGGCTATGTAGGCGACGAAGTTCGTCTCGCGCCCCCGGTCGGTGACGTCGTCGTGGGCGCCGTCGGCGTAGGCGGCGTACCAGGAGCCGTCGTCGTTCTGGTGCCGGGCCAGCCAGGCGTAGGCGCGTGCGGCGGCGTCGTGCTCGCCCGCGGCGTCCAGGGCCATCGCGGCCTCGGTGTGGTCCCAGGGGTCGAGGTGGTGGCCCCTGAACCACGGGATGGCGCCGTCCTCCCGCTGCACGGCGAGGATGCCTGCGACGGTCGCGGCGGCCTGCCCGGCGGTGAGGACCCCGGGCAGGACCAGGTGTTCTGTCCGGGGAGTGGTCACCGCGCGTCCACCGCGGGCAGGTGCGGCTTGGTCGCGTAGGCCACGAAGCTCTTGCCGATCAGCGGGTTGAGGGCCTGCTCGGCGACCCGGGTGGCCAGCGGCTTCTTCATGATGTCCCAGACCAGCAGCTTGTGGTACGCCCGCACCGGCAGCGCCTTGTCGTTGTCGACGCCGAACGCGCACTTCAGCCACCAGTAAGGGGAGTGCAGCGCGTGGGCGTGGTGGGTGCCGTAGGACTGGAGGCCGGCTTCGCGGATCTTCTCGAGGAGTTCGTCCGCCTTGTAGATGCGGATGTGGCCGCCCTCGACCTCGTGGTAGGCGTCGGACAGGGTCCAGCAGACCTTCTCGGGGCCGTAGCGCGGCACGGTGATCGCGATGCGTCCGCCCGGCTTGAGCACGCGCACCATCTCGGCGAGGACGCCCTTGTCGTCCGGTATGTGCTCCATGACCTCGGAGATGATCACGACGTCGAAGGACTCGTCGGGGAAGGGCAGCGCGAGCGCGTCGCCCTCCATGGCGGTGGCGGTGGCGCCTTCGGGGGCCTCGCCGGCCTCCTTCATCGCCGCGAACCACTTGGCGACCTCGCGGATCTCCTCGGCGTTCTGGTCGAGGGCCACGACCTGCGCGCCGCGCCGGTAGCACTCGAAGGCGTGCCGCCCTGCCCCGCAGCCGAGGTCCAGGACTCGGTCGCCCGGGGCGAGCGGGAACCGGGAGAAGTCGACGGTCAGCACGTGGCCCTGCTTTCGCGGTCGGATGCTTCGGATACGACGTCGGCCGTCGCCACGGCCTCGTCGGTCCCGGCGGCCTCGGGAGCTCCCGCGGCGGGCGGGGCCGCGGAGGTCCGGGAGGCGTCGGGGGTTTCGGTGGCGCCGTGAGCGCCGGTGGCGCCGGTGACCGGGGCGACCCGTGCGCGGCCGCCGTCGGCTATCGCCTCGCGGTACCGGGCGACGGTCCCCTCGGCGGCGCGCGCCCAGGTGAACCGCTCCAGCACGCGTTGCCGTCCGGCCGCGCCGAGCCGGGCCCGCAGGGCGGGGTCGCCCAGCAGCCGGCCGAGGCCCGCGGCCAGTGCGCCCGCGTCGCCCGGCGGCACGGCCAGGCAGGTGTCCCCGTCGCGCCCGGCGACCTCGGGGATCGCCCCGCCGGTCGTGGCGAGCAGCGGCGTGCCCGTGGCCATGGCCTCGGCGGCCGGCAGGGAGAAGCCCTCGTACAGGGACGGCACGCAGGCGACCTCGGCCGAGCGCACCAGGTCGACGAGTTCGGCGTCGGAGATGCCCTTGACGAACTCGACCGAGCCTTCGAGGCCGTACCGCTCGATCGCCTGGGCGACCGGCCCCTCCTGCGGGCGCCTGCCGACGACGACGAGGTGGGCGTGCGGGTGCTCGGTGCGCACCTTCGCCAGCGCCTCGACGAGGAAGACCAGGCCCTTGAGCGGGACGTCCGCGCTGGACGTCGTCACGATCCGGCCCGGCACGACGGCCACGGACGGATTCGGCGAGAACAGGTCGGTGTCGGCGCCGATGTGGACGACGTGGATGCGGTCGTCGCGGACGCCGAGGTGGTCGGCGATCTCCTGCCGGGAGGTGCCGGAGACGGTGAGGACGGACGGCAGGCGGCGCGCCACGCGCTTCTGCATCCGGGTGAACCCGTACCAGCGGCGCACCGAGAGGCGTCGCCGGCGTCCTTCGGCGGCGTCCAGCTCCAACTGCCGGTCGACGGTGATGGGGTGGTGGATGGTGGTGACCAGCGGTGCGCCGACGTCGCCCAGCAGTCCGTAGCCGAGGGTCTGGTTGTCGTGCACGACGTCGAACTCCCCGCTGCGGGCACGCAGATGGCGGCGGGCGCGCAGGGAGAACGTCAGCGGCTCGGGGAACCCGCCCGTCCACATCGTCGCCACTTCGAGGGCGTCGATCCAGTCGCGGTACTCGCCGCGTCCGGGCGTGCGGAAGGGGTCGGGCTGGCGGTAGAGGTCGAGGCTGGGCAGCTCGGTGAGGGTGAGGCGGTCCTCGTGTCCGGGGTCGAGCACCGGGTAGGGCTGGGAGCCGATCACCTCGACGCTGTGCCCGAGGCGGGCGAGCTCCCTCGACAGATGCCGTACGTAGACGCCCTGCCCCCCGCAGAACGGGTTCCCCTTGTACGTGAGGAGTGCGATCTTGAGCGGTCGCTCGCCGTCGGAAGCACGGTCACGCCGGGACCCCGCCTGACTGGCCTCAGCGGTCACTCCGGGCCCCCTTCTGCCTGCATGGTCCCGCGAGACTACGACGGGACGCTAATCTAGAACAAGTTTCAGACTTGATCGTTCGGGAGGCTCTGAATCTACCGGCAGGTAGGAGCGCTGAGGGCAGCGGATCAGGTGATTCACGCCACGACCGGCAGGGGCCGGCCGCTCTGCCGAGTCGCATGATCACCGCCCCCTCACCGACGGTCACCACGACTGTCACGGAACGGACCGGAGCGGGACCCATGTCTGCGGATGCCACCCCACAGCGCCCGGCGCACTCACCTCTCACCGAGCGTCAGGAGGCACGCCGGCGCCGCATCCTGCACGCGAGCGCGCAGTTGGCCAGCCGGGGCGGCTTCGACGCGGTGCAGATGCGGGAGGTCGCCGAGTCCTCGCAGGTCGCCCTCGGCACGCTCTACCGCTACTTCCCCTCCAAGGTGCATCTGCTGGTCGCCACGATGCAGGACCAGCTGGAGCACATGCACGGCACGCTGCGCAAGAAGCCCCCGACCGGCGAGAGCGCCGCGGACCGCGTCGCGGAGACCCTGATGCGGGCCTTCCGCGCCCTGCAGCGCGAGCCGCATCTGGCGGACGCGATGGTGCGTGCGCTGACCTTCGCCGACCGCAGCGTGTCGCCGGAGGTGGACCAGGTGTCCCGGCAGACGACGGCGATCATCCTGGACTCGATGGGCCTGACCGACCCCACGCCAGAGCAGCTGTCCGCGGTCCGCGTCATCGAGCACACCTGGCACTCGGCGCTGATCACCTGGCTGTCCGGTCGCGCGTCCATCGCTCAGGTGCGGATCGACATCGAGACGGTGTGCCGGCTGATCGACGTGACCGATCCGAAGACGCCCGGGACGCGGGCGTAGGGCACGTGATGCGTGTAGCGCGGTCGCGGTCGGCGCACACGGAGACCTACGAGGCGACCGGGGTTCTCCGTCCGGCCCTGGCCTGCGGCCGTCCGGTCCCTCAGTCCGTCCGTCGACGTCGGCCCCGGCGGATGCCCTGTCGTGCGGCGTCGCGCCCGAGTCGGCTACTCCGGTCGAACTCCCTCACTCGCCTCGTAGGCCTCTACCAGAATAGAACACTCGAACAGGAATGAAACCCCCCAAATCGCATATTTCTCACTCGTCGGGAGGGAAGACCGCCTCACCGTTCTCCACCAGCGTGATCATGATCGCCTCCACCGGACAGCTCTCCGCTGCGGCCAGCACCCGCTCATTGGCGTCCGTGTCCGGATCGGCCGGATGCGACTGCCGCGCCGTGTCCAGCCGGAAGCCGCCGGGTGCGTGATGGATGCACTGGGCGGAGCCGATGCACAGAGAGCGGTCCACCTCGACATGCCAGCGGTCGCCCATGGCAGCTCAGCCCTCCCAGCCCGCCGGCAGGTGGATCATCTTGTGCTCCAGGTACTCGCCGAACCCCTCCGGCCCGAACTCCCGCCCCAGTCCGGAGTTCTTGTAGCCGCCGAACGGGCCGAGCATGTCGAGGCTGAAGGTGTTCACGGAGTACGTCCCGGTGCGGACCCGGCGCGCGATCTCGATGCCGTGCTCGACGTCGGCCGTCCACACGCTGCCGCTGAGCCCGTAGTCGGAGTCGTTGGCGATCTCGAGGGCCTCGGACTCGTCACCGTAGGGCAGCAGGCAGATCACCGGGCCGAAGATCTCCTCGCGGGCGATCCGCATGGAGTTGTCGACGTCGCCGAACAGGGTCGGCTCGACGTACCAGCCGCGTTCCAGGCCCGGCGGACGTCCACCGCCCGTGAGGATCTTCGCGCCCTCCTCCTGGCCGATGCGGATGTAGTCGAGGTTGCGGCGCTGCTGGCGCTCGGCCACCAGCGGGCCGACCTGCGTCGCCGGGTCCAGCGGGTCGCCCACGACCAGCGCGGCCGCCGCGGCGGCGAAGGCGTCGGCGAACTCGTCGTAGCGCGAGCGCGGCAGCAGGATGCGGGTCTGGGCGACACAGGCCTGACCGTTGTTCATCCAGGCGGCCGAGACGATCCCCGGGACGGCGGTGGCGATGTCCGCGTCCGGCAGGACGACGGCCGCCGATTTCCCGCCCAGTTCGAGCGTGACCCGCGTGAGGTTGCGGGACGCCACCTCCATGACGCGCTTGCCGGCCGCGACCGAGCCCGTGAAGGAGACCTTGTCGACGCCGGGATGCCCGACCAGGTACTCGCTCACCTCGCGGTCCGCGGGGAGGATCGACAGCACACCCTCCGGCAGACCGGCCTCGCGCGCGATGTCGGCGAGGACGTACGCGTCCAGCGGCGTCTCGGGCGAGGGCTTGAGGATCACCGTGCAGCCGGCGAGCAGCGCGGGCGCGAGTTTGGCCGCGGCGACGAACTGGGGGACGTTCCAGGGGACGACGGCGGCGACCACGCCGACCGGCTCGCGCCGCACGAGGATCCTGCCGAGCACGCCGTCGCGCCGCTCCTCGTAGGTGAAGTCGCCGGCGACCCTGATCGCCGCGTCCCACACCATCATCGCGCCGAGGGCCTGCGCGAGGACGCTCCAGGAGTACGGCGAGCCGTTCTCGGCGGAGATCACCCGGGCGAGCTCCTCGTGACGCGCGAGGATGCCGTCCTTGATCCGGGTGACGACCGCGATCCGTTCGTCGAGCGGGAGCCGGGGCCAGGGCCCCTCGTCGAAGGCCTGCCGGGCGACCGCGACGGCACGGTCCACATCCGCCCGCGAGGCGTGCGGAACCCGCCCGATGACTTCCTCGGTGTGCGGCGAGATCACCTCGATGACGGCATCGCCCAGGGGATCCGTCAACGTGCCGCCGATGAACAGCTGTCCGTGTTCCACGAGCTCGGCCATGGCCACTGCCTTCGTTTCTGACGGTGTTTCAGAAACTGATACCAGTTCCGGTCACACTACGCCAGGGAAGCCGCCGAACCGGCCCTCACCAGCGGCTTCTCCGCGCCGCTCAACCCCCCGACGCGCCGTCCCGCGCCATCAGCTCGTCCAGCCGCACCAGCAGCCCCTTCAGTGCGGCGACCCCCAGATCCGACGCCCAGGAACCCTCGAGCTCAGCCATGTCACACCCGTCGGCCACCCCCTTGAGGACCCCCAGCGCCAGCCCCGCCCACTGCCGTTCGGTCAGGCAGTCGGGCCGACCGACCGACTGCCGCGCCTGCCCCTCCGGCGCCGACTCGACGTCCGGGTCCACGTCCGGGTCCGTCACGGGTCCGCCGGCCTGAGCACGTGCCGCATCCTCCGCATTCCTCGCCATGTCCATCACACCCACCTCCTCCGGAAGGGAATCCGTTTCGCATCCCGGGCTTCGAACAGGCCGTGCGGGGAAGGCAGCCGCTCGTTCACTTCCCCTCGGAGAGATCGGCGGGATACGCCAGGAGACCCTACGTCCCCCGCCGACGCCGGTCAGCCTCACGTCCAACGCCCCGCACCGTCCGGTGACTTGAGCACCCATTGGAACGAGTTCTAGTTATAGTGGGCGATGGTCGGGCGACGGAGGGCAGATGAAGCGCAGTCAGGACGGACCCGACGACGGAACCGGCACGTTCGACCACGGTGGCGGTGTCCGCTCGTTGCGGGTGCCGATCCCCGACAACCCCCTCGGCCACACCCTGGTGTACGTCGTCGACACCGACCGCGGGCCGGTGCTGATCGACACCGGCTGGGACGACCCGTCCGCCTGGGAGGCCCTGACCACGGGCCTCACCGCCTGCGGCACCTCCGTCGAGACCCTGCACGGGGTGGTCGTCACCCACCACCACCCCGACCACCACGGCCTGTCCGGGAAGGTGCGGGAGGCCTCCGGGGCGTGGGTGGCCATGCACGCCGCGGACGCCGCGATCGTGCGGCGCACCCGGGGGACTCGGCCCGAGCGCTGGTACACGTACATGGCGGACAAGCTCACGGCCGCCGGCGCCCCCGAGGAGCACATCGCGCCCCTGCGCACGCCCACGGTCCGCCGCCGCACCCTGCCCGGCCTGGCGCCCGCCCTGCCCGACCGGGAGATCGTCCCCGGCGAGTTCCTCGACCTCCCCGGCCGCCGGCTGCGCGCGATCTGGACCCCGGGACACACCCCGGGCCATGTCTGCCTGCACCTGGAGGAGGAACACCCCGCCCGGCTCGGCGGCCACGGCCGGCTCTTCTCCGGCGACCATCTGCTCCCGAAGATCACCCCGCACATCGGCCTCTACGAGGACCCGGACGACGACACCGTCACCGACCCCCTCGGCGACTACCTGGACTCCCTCGAACGCGTCGGCCGACTCGGCGCCGCCGAGATCCTCCCGGCCCACCAGCACGCCTTCACCGACGCCCCCTCCCGCGTACGGGAGTTGCTCGCCCACCACGAGGACCGCCTCACCGGCCTCCTGGCCCTTCTCTCCGTCCCCCTCACCGCCTGGCAGGTCGCCGAACGCATGGAGTGGAACCGTCCCTGGGACCAGATCCCCTACGGCTCCCGCAACATCGCGGTCTCGGAGGCTGAAGCGCATCTGCGCAGACTCGTGAAACAGGGCCGCGCGGAGGCGGTGACGGGGAGCGATCCGGTGACGTACGTAGCCGTGGCGGCGTGACGTCGATGAAAACACGATCGCCGTCTCGCCGTCGCGCCTGGTAGACAGGCATATGGACCCTCTGGAGCGCCTCCTCGCCGAACGCGCCTGCGAGCGCCTCGTCGTCGACTTCGTCCACCGCCTGGACCTCGGCGAACCCTCCACCGTGGCGGAGCTGTTCACCGAGGACGGCAGCTGGGAGTGGCCGGCCGGCGAGCGGCTGGTCGTGGGGCGCGCCGCCCTGCGGGAGTACTTCGGCTCGCGGCCCGCCGACCGGCTGTCCCGCCGCCTGATGGCGAACATCCTCGTCACGGCCACCGGACCGGCCTCCGCGCACGCGGTCTCGTACTTCTCGACGCACCGGGTCGACGGCTACGAAGGCGGCGTCGTCCCCGCCGGACCGCCCGTCCAGGTCGGCCACTACCAGGACGCGTTCCGGCAGATCGACGGCGAATGGCTGCTGGCACGGCGGGTCCTGTTCCTCCCGTTCGGAGGGCCGACACCGCACGCCGCTACTCCGTCAGCGACCTGACCGACTCAGCAGCCGGCACGAGCAGTTCCGTCTCCTGCGGGCTCATCGTCGGGTTGCCGGCCCGTCGCCGCAGCGCCTCCGCCAGCCCCCGTCCTCCGTGAGCCCCTCCTCGGTCGGTCGGACGGGGGCGCGCGAAGCGGGGGCGGACGGCCGGCGCCGGGGTCCCCTCGGGCCCGTTACTACCTGCCGGTAGAGTGGCCGCGTCGTCCACGCCCGTACAGGGGGAAGCCGGTGCAATTCCGGCGCTGACCCTTCCCCAAGCCTCGGCTTTCGCTTGCCGCGGGGAGGCCCTGTCCGCAGAGCCGGATCGCCCGGTACGGGACGTGACCGGCTCGCGTGCGTCGGCAGGCCCGCCGTCGCACGGCACCGTCGAGGCCTACGGAGCCGAGCCGCCGGGATGTCCCGTGCTGCCCGGCTCCCCGACCGGGAGAGGCACCCGCCGATCATGAACGTCCGCCGTAGCGCCGCGGCTCTCGCCGCCGCCACCGTCGTGCTGGGCGCAGCCATCCCCGCCCTGGCCGCCACACCGTCCCCCGCCCCCACCGCGGCGAAGCCCGCCGGGCTGTACGGGACGTCCGACCCGACCTACGACGGCGTCTGGCGTCAGTCGCTGGCCCTGCTCGCGCAGCACACCGTGGGCGTCACCCCCGCCGACGAGGCGGTGGCGTGGCTGGCCGGGCAGCAGTGCGCGAACGGCGCCTTCGCCGCGTTCCGCGCCGATCCCGCGGGGCCCTGCGACGCGAAACTGATGACGGACACCAACAGCACGGCCGCGGCCGTCCAGGCGCTGACCGCCCTCGGCGGCCACCGGGCCGCCGCGGACAAGGCGGTCGGCTGGCTGAAGTCCGTCCAGAACGCCGACGGCGGCTGGGGCTACTCCGCGGGCGGGGCGAGCGACGCGAACTCGACGTCCGTCGTGGCGGGGGCGCTGACAGCGGCCGGGCAGCAGCCCGCGCAGGTGCGGAAGGCCGGGAAGTCGCCGCTCGACGCGCTCGGGAAGCTCTCCCTCCCGTGCGGCGGGGACGACGGCGGCGCGTTCGCCTACCAGCCGGACAAGAAGGGCGTCCTCGCGGCCAACGCGGACGCGACGGCGGCGGGCGTGCTCGGAGCCCTCGGCGAGGGCTTCGCGGCGACGGCCGGAAAGACCTCGGCGGCCCCCGTGTGCGGCGGCACGCCCGGCGCGCTCGCCCCGGCCGACCTCGCCCGCAACGGCGCCGCCCACCTCGTCCGGGCGGTCGCCGCCACCGGCCACCTCACGTCGGCCCTGCCCGGCGCCGAGGACCAGCCCGACTACGGCAACACCGCCGACGCGGTCGTCGCGCTCGCCGCCCAGGGCGCGGCCGAGCAGGCGAAGAAGTCCCTGGCCTGGCTGCAGCAGAACGCGGCGGCCTGGGCGAAGCAGAGCGGCCCGGCCGCCTACGCCCAACTGGTCTTCGCAGCCCATGCCATGGGCGCCGACCCGCGCGCGTTCGGCGGCACTGACCTGGTCGCACAGCTCAACGCGACGGGCCCGAGCCCGCAGGCCACCGAGCCGGCCGGCGACGCCGGCAAGAACACCGCGGCCGACGCCGAGGAGAAGGCCGACAAGAAGAACGACTCGGATTCCGGCTACAGCGTCTGGCTGATCGTCGGCGTCTTCCTCGTCGCCGGCATCGGCATCGGGTTCCTGATCAGCGCACGCGGCCGGAAGCGACAGCCGTGACAGGCCGTCGCGTCGCCCTCGTCCTCGCCGCGCTGTCGCTCGTCCTCACCGGCACGATCGGCGTGATCGGCACGGCCGGCCCGGCCCAGGCGGCGGGCTACCGCTACTGGTCCTTCTGGGACCGCACCGGCGGCCACTGGACGTACGCGACCCAGGGGCCGTCCACCGCCCGCCCGGCCGACGGCGACGTGCAGGGCTTCCGGTTCGCCGTGAGCGCGGACTCCCAGGACGCGTCGCAGCCGCGCGGCGCGGCCTCGTTCGCGGCGATCTGCGCCGGGATGCCCGCGCAGGACGGCGCCAAGCGCGTGGCCCTGGTCCTCGACTTCGGCACGGCGGCGGACGCCCCGGGCGGCGAGACACCGCCGTCGCCCTCGCCGCGCACGGCGTGCGCCCGGGTCTCCCCCGACGCGACGACGGCCGAGGCCCTCGCCGCCGTCGCCAAGCCCCTGCGCTACGACACGAACGCCCTGCTGTGCGCGATCGCCGGCTACCCGAAGACGAGCTGCGGGGAGCAGGTGTCGTCGACGGACGGGTCGGCGGACGGGTCGGCGAGCGCCTCGGCCGACGGGACGACGCGCGCGACGGGCGGGACGACGCCGTCCGCGCCCCAGCCGAAAGCCGGTGACGACAGCGGCAGCGACGGCAGCGGCAGCGGCCCGTCGCTCGGCGTGTACGGCGGCGCGGCGGCCGTGGCCGTGCTCGCCGCGGCAGCGGTGTGGCAGGCACGGCGGCGGGGTTCGCGCCGGAATGGCTGACCGCCGCTCCCGGCCGCACCTCCACCCCGCCGCCTGGTGGCTCTGGGCCCTCGGTCTGGGGACCGCCGCCACCCGTACCTCCAACCCTCTCCTCCTCGGCCTGCTCCTCGCCGTGTCCGCCTACGTCGTCGCCGTGTGCCGCCCGGACACGCCCTGGGCCCGCTCCTACGCCGCGTTCCTCAGGCTCGCCCTCGCCGTGCTGGTCATCCGGATCGCCTTCGTCGTCGTGCTGGGCTCCCCGATCCCGGGCACGCACGTCCTCGGCACACTCCCCGAGGTCCCCCTTCCGCACTGGGCGCAGGGCATCCGGCTGGGCGGCGCGGTCACGGCCGAGGGCCTGCTCTTCGCCCTCTACGACGCCCTGCGCCTGGCGACCCTGCTGGTGTGCGTGGGCGCGGCGAACGCCCTGGCCAGCCCCTCCCGCCTGCTGAAGACCCTGCCCGGAGCGCTCTACGAGATCGGCGTCGCGGTGGTGGTGGCCATGACGTTCGCCCCGAACCTCGTCGCGGACGTCCACCGGCTGCGCGCCGCACGCCGGCTGCGGGGCCGCCCGGACCGCGGTCTGCGCGGCCTGCTCCAGGTGGGCCTGCCGGTCCTGGAGGGCGCGCTGGAACGTTCGGTGGCCCTGGCCGCCGCGATGGACGCCCGCGGTTACGGCCGCACGGCCGACGTACCCGCTCCCGTCCGACGTACGACGGCCGCCCTCACCCTGGGCGGTCTGCTCGGCGTCTGCGCGGGAACGTACGGCCTGCTCACCGCGGCGGGCGGCACGTACGGCCTGCCGGTGCTGCTGGCCGGGGTCGTCGCGGCGCTCGCCGGGCTGCGCCTGGGAGGCCGCCGTTCCCCGCGCACCCGGTACCGTCCGGACCGCTGGACGCCGCGGGCCTGTCTGGTCGCCGCCTCCGGCGTCACCGTCGCGGCCGTCCTCGTCGTCGCCGCGTCCGCGGACCCGGCGGCCCTGCACCCCGGCGTGGTGCCGCTGACCGCGCCCGCCCTTCCGCTCTGGCCGGCGGCGGTCGTCCTGATCGGCCTGCTGCCCGCGTTCGTGTCCGAGGAGCCGTCGTGATCCGTTTCGAGAACGTCTCCGTGACGTACGCCGGCGTCGCCGAACCCGCCGTCGCCGGCGTCGACTTCGAGATCCCCGAGGGTGAACTCGTGCTGCTGGCAGGCCCGTCGGGGGTGGGCAAGTCGACGCTCCTGGGCGCGGTCGGCGGCCTCGTCCCGCACTTCACCGGCGGCACCCTGCGGGGCCGGGTCACGGTCGCCGGCCGTGACACCCGCACCCACAGACCGCGTGAACTCGCCGACGTCGTCGGCACCGTGGGCCAGGACCCGCTCTCGCACTTCGTGACGGACACGGTCGAGGAGGAACTGGCCTACGGCATGGAGTCGTTGGGCCTCCCACCGGAGGTGATGCGCCGCCGCGTCGAGGAGACCCTCGACCTGCTCGGCCTGGCCGGGCTGCGCGACCGCCCCATCGCCACCCTCTCCGGGGGCCAGCAGCAGCGCGTCGCGATCGGCTCGGTGCTCACCCCGCACCCCCGGGTGCTCGTCCTCGACGAACCGACGTCCGCGCTCGACCCGGCCGCCGCCGAGGAGGTCCTCGCGGTCCTGCTCCGGCTGGTCCACGACCTGGGGACGACCGTGCTGCTGGCGGAGCACCGGCTGGAGCGCGTCCTGCAGTACGCCGACCAGGTCGCCCTGCTGCCCGCCCCCGGGGCGGCCCCCGTGCTGGGCGCACCGGCGGACGTCATGGCCGTGTCCCCGGTGTTCCCGCCGGTCGTGGCCCTGGGCCGGACGGCGCACTGGTCGCCGCTGCCGCTGACGGTCCGCGACGCCCGCCGAAGGGCCGCCGACCTGCGCGAACGTCTCGCGGGGCGGGAAGCGAGCCGAGACACCGGCAACGCGCGCGGCGCCACTCACCCCGGGTCGGCGGCAGCGGAACCCGTACCCGCGCCTGTACCGGTCGTCGAGTCCCCGGCACAGACGCCGTCCGCGAGGCTCCGGGGCCTCCGCCTCCTGCGCCGCGCCCCTTCCCCGACCCCCTCCCCCTCTCCCGAGGTACCCACGGCCCTCGCGCACCCCGCCGAGGCCCGTTCCCTGGGCGTCCGCCGGGCGGGCGTCCAGGCATTGCGCGGCGTCGATCTCACCGTCGCGCCCGGCGAGACCGTCGCTCTCATGGGCCGCAACGGGGCGGGCAAGTCGACCCTGCTCAACACGCTCGTCGGCCTGGTCGAGCCGTCCGCCGGAACGGTCCGGGTCTCGGGCGCCGTCCCGCACCGCGCCTCGCCCCGCGACCTGGTGCGCCGCGTCGGACTGGTCCCGCAGGAGCCGCGCGACCTGCTGTACGCCGACACGGTCGCCGCCGAGTGCGCGGCCGCCGACCGGGACGCACGGGCCGAGCCCGGCTCCTGCCGTGCCCTGGTCTCGGAGCTGCTGCCCGGCATCGCGGACGGCGTCCACCCCCGCGACCTCTCCGAGGGCCAGCGCCTCACGCTCGCGCTGGCCGTCGTCCTCACCGCGCGTCCGCCGCTCCTCCTCCTCGACGAGCCGACCCGCGGCCTGGACTACGCGGCGAAGGCCCGCCTGGTCGCCGTGCTGCGCGGGCTGGCGGCGGCCGGTCACGCGATCGTGCTGGCCACGCACGACGTGGAGCTGGCCGCGGAACTGGCCGACCGGGTGGTGCTGCTCGCCGAGGGCGAGGTCATCGCGGACGGCCCGACAGCCGAGGTCGTCGTCTCCTCGCCGTCCTTCGCCCCGCAGGTGACGAAGATCCTGGCCCCGCAGCGGTGGCTCACCGTCGCGCAGGTGAGGGAGGCGCTGCGATGACGCCCCGAGCCGGACGACGTCCCCGAATCGGGCGGCTTCCCGGCCCCGGAGGGCGTTCCCGAGCCGGGCAGACCCCCCGAGCAGGGCGGCTGCCCCGTCCCGTCCGGCTCGGACCGCGCTCGCTCGCCGCGCTGACGCTGGTCGGCGCGGTGGGCGTGGTCGCCTTCGGCTGGCCCTTCCTGGCCCCGCCCTCCTCCGCGCTGAACGCCCACGCGCAGGACGCGCCCTGGCTCTTCGCGGGCCTGCTGGTGCTGCTGGTGGGGGTGGTCGCGGCGACGATCTCGGAGTCCGGGCTGGGCGCGAAGGCGGTGGCGATGCTGGGCGTGCTGGCGGCGACGGGTGCGGCGCTGCGTCCGCTGGGCGCGGGGACGGCGGGCATCGAGCCGATGTTCTTCCTGATGGTGCTGAGCGGGCGGGTCCTCGGTCCCGGCTTCGGCTTCGTCCTCGGCTCGGTGACCATGTTCGCGTCCGCGCTGCTCACCGGCGGGGTGGGCCCGTGGATGCCGTTCCAGATGCTGGCGATGGGCTGGTTCACGATGGGCGCGGGCCTGCTGCCGGGCGGCGACCGGTTGCGCGGCCGTGCGGAACTGCTCCTGCTGTCGGCCTACGGCTTCCTGGCCGCCTTCGCCTACGGCACGGCGATGAATCTGGCCGGTTGGCCGTTCATGGGCGCGCTGGCCTCGGGCGTCGCCTTCGATCCTGACGGGACGGTCCCGGCGAACCTGGCCCGCTTCGTGGCGTACTGCGTGGCGACCTCGCTGGGCTGGGACCTGGGGCGGGCGCTGGTCACGGTGCTGCTGACGTGCACGCTCGGTCCGGCGGTGCTGAAGGCGCTGCGCAGAGCCACCCGCCGGGCCGCCTTCGAGACCGCGGTCACATTCGAGGCCCCTCGGACACCCTCCGAGCACCGTTGACCGGTGAACCACCCCACATGACCCACATCACCTACTATTCGAACTAGTCGGGTAAATCGGATGCCATGCGCATGCCATTACCCGCTCTGACCTGCACATTGAGAGCCAGGTCACAACGGCGGCCCGCTCCCGACATACGACGTCCACTAGCAAAAGGGGTCTTTGCGGGCAGCGGCGGATCCTGTTTCTCTGGATGACGTCGCACGGCGCCGACGAGCCCACGGGCCTCGGCGCCGCGGCATGCAGCCACTCACCGCACACCACGCGGTACGTGCCACGCACCGCGTGACTCCGGCATGCAGGCGACCGCCACCGTCCCCGAAAGAAAAGGTTCTTCGTGTCCGTCTCCGTCATCCGTCGCATCGCTTCCCCGAAGAAGGCTCTCACCGGCATCGCCGTGGCCACCGCCGCCGCGGGCATGGCGCTGTCCGCCGCTCCGGCCCACGCCGCGACGACGTCCGCGCCCTCCGCCGCCAAGGCCCAGGCGATCGCGCACAAGATGATCCCGGACGCCGCGCAGTACAAGGCCTTCTCCAACATCGTCAAGCACGAGAGCGGCTGGGACGTCGACGCCACCAACGCCTCCTCCGGCGCCTACGGTCTCGTCCAGGCCCTGCCCGGCTCCAAGATGGCCTCGGCCGGCTCCGACTGGAAGACCAACGCCAAGACCCAGATCAAGTGGGGTCTGGACTACATGAACTCCCGCTACGGCAGCCCGGTCGGCGCCTGGACCTTCTGGCAGGCCAACGGCTGGTACTGAGCCACGCCGACCGCGCATCGCTCGCACCACCCGCACCACCTGCACCACCCGCACCACCCGCACCACCCGCACCACCCGCTTGAGTCTCACCGTGCGACCCGCGCCTGACAGCGCCCCGATACGCGTCGAAGGCGGCGACCCCCGATCCCCCGGGCCGTCGCCTTCGGCGTTTTCTCACGTCGCCGTGCTCCACTGAGCGGATGACCGGAACCGAGCCCCCGGAGCCCTCACAACCTGCGCAGCCCCCACGGCCTGCGCAGCCCGCGCAGGGACCGGAAGTACGCGGCGGCGTCCGTCTGACCGCCGTCCTCCTCGTCCTGACCGCCATGAGCGGCCTCATCGACGCGGTCACCTATCTCGGTCTGGGGCATGTCTTCACCGCCAACATGACCGGCAACGTCGTGGTGCTGGGTTTCGCCGCCGCCGGCGCCGCGGGCTTCTCGGTCCCGCACACGGCGACGTCGCTCGCCTGCTTCCTGGCGGGCGCCGCGACCGGCGGCCGGATCGCCCGGCGGCTGGGCGACGGCTCACGCCGCGCACCGGCGCGGGCGATGCTGGTCACCGAGGCGCTGCTCCTCGCGGTCTCGGCGGCCGTGGCGGCCGCCACCTCGGACGACGCCCCGGTCACCGTCTACACGGTCATCACGCTGACCGCGTTCGCCATGGGCCTGCGCAACGCGACGGTCCGCAAACTGCAGGTGCCCGGCATCACCACGACCACCGTCGTGACGATGACGCTGACCGGCCTGGCCGCCGACTCCTGGGCGGGCGACGGCTCGGGCCGGCGGTCACCGCGCCGCACGGCGGCCGTGGCCGCGATGTTCTCGGGCGCGGTGCTCGGCGCGGCCCTGGTGCTCCACGCCGACCTGGCGATTCCGCTGCTGCTGGCCGCCACGACGTCGGCGGCCCTGGCCTTCACGGTGTCCGACAGGGACTGACCACGGCCCAGGACCCACCACGACCCAGGACCGACCGGGGCACAGGGCCGGCCGCGGGCGAGAACGGACCGCGGGCGGCCGTCACCCCGGACTGACCCTCAGCTCCTTCACCCCGTTGATCCAGGCGGACCGCAGCCGTCGCGGGTCGCCCACCAGCTCCATGCCGGGCATGGCGTCGGCGATGGCGTTGAAGATGAGGTTGATCTCGAGGACGGCGAGCGACTTGCCGAGGCAGAAGTGCGGTCCGCCCCCGCCGAACCCGAGATGCGGATTGGGATCGCGGGTGACGTCGAAGGAGTCCGGGTTCTCGAACACCTCGGGGTCACGGTTGGCGGAGGCGTAGAAGATCCCGACCCGGTCGCCCTTCCTGATCAGCTTGCCGCCGAGTTCGGTGTCCTGGGTGGCGGTCCGCTGGAAGGCGACGACGGGGGTGGCCCACCGCACGATCTCCTCGGCGGCGGTGTCGGGCCGTTCGCGCTTGTAGAGCTCCCACTGCTCGGGGTGGGTGAGGAAGGCGTGCATCCCGTGGGTGGTGGCGTTGCGGGTCGTCTCGTTTCCGGCCACCGCGAGCATGAGGACGAAGAAACCGAACTCGTCGGAGTTCAGGTTGCCCTCGTTCTCGGCGGCCACCAGCGTGGAGACGATGTCCTGGGCGGGGCACTGCTTGCGCTCCGCGGCCATGTTCATGGCGTAGGCAATCACCTCGGCGGCCGACTGCTGGCCGACCTCCGCGGTGATGGCGTACTCGGGGTCGTCGTACGCGATCATCTTGTTGGACCACTCGAAGATCTTCGCGCGGTCGTCCTGGGGGATGCCGATCAGCTCGGCGATGGCCTGCAGCGGCAGCTCCGAGGCGACGGAGGTGACGAAGTCGAAGGAACCGCCGCCCTGTTCACGTGCCCGCTCGACGATGTCGACGGCCCGCGCCCGCAACCGCTCCTCGAGCCCCCGGATGGCCCGCGGCGTGAACCCCCGCTGCACGATCTGCCGCACGCGGGTGTGCTCGGGCGGGTCCATGTTCAGCAGGATGAACCGCTGGGCGTCGATGGAGGAGCGCTCGATGCGGTCGTTGAACCGGATGATCGCGGTGTTGAGATAGGAGGAGAAGAGCTCGGGATGCGTGGAAACGTATTTCACATCCGCGTGCCGGGTCACCGCCCAGTACCCCTCGTCCTGGAAGCCGGCGACATTGCCCGACTGCGGGATCCAGCGGACCGGTTCGGCCTGCCGCAGCGCGGCGAACTCGGGCAGGGGAACGTGGTGTTGCAGCAGGTCGGGGTCGGTGAAGTCGAACCCGTCGGGAAGCGCTGGACAGTGCATCGGCGGCTCCAGCCATCTGACGACGCCGGCTACGTCGGCATCCGCAGAATCTGACGTGTCATCAGAAACAGATTGCCGAGAAGGTAGTTCAGGAGCCTCGAGGCTGCAAGACCCTTGCGGTGACGCACGTCACGTCAGCAGACTGCACACAGCAGAACTAGAACACGTACTAGTTCCGAAGGGATCCGCACCCATGGCCGCCGAACCCGTGATCGTGGAAGCAGTCCGCACTCCCATCGGCAAGCGCGGCGGCGCGCTCGCCAACCTGCACCCCGCCTATCTCCTGGGCGAGACCTACCGCGAACTCCTCGGCCGCACCGGCATCCCCGCCGACGCCGTGGAACAGATCGTCGGCGGCACGGTGACCCACGCCGGCGAACAGTCCATGAACCCCGCCCGCACCGCCTGGCTGACCATGGGCCTGCCGTACGAGACGGCGGCGACAACGGTCGACTGCCAGTGCGGCTCCTCGCAGCAGGCCTCGCACATGACGGCGAACATGATCGCGGCGGGCGTGATCGACGTCGGCATCAGCTGCGGCGTCGAGGCGATGAGCCGCGTCCCGCTCGGCTCGGGCTCCAAGCACGGCCCGGGGAAACCGTTTCCGGACGAGTGGAACGTCGACCTGCCCAACCAGTTCGAGGCGGCGGAACGCATCGCGCGACACCGCGGCCTGACGCGTGCGAACGTGGACGAGCTGGGCGTCCTCTCGCAGAGCCGGGCGGCGACGGCGTGGTCGGAGGAACGCTTCAAGCGCGAGACCTTCGCCGTCCAGGTCCCCACCACGGAGGACGAACAGGCAGCCGGCCAGGGCATGTGGCGCCTGGTCGACCGCGACGAGGGCCTGCGCGACACGTCCCCGGAGGCCCTGGCGGGCCTCAAGCCCGTGATGCCGACGGCGATCCACACGGCCGGCAACTCGTCCCAGATCAGCGACGGCGCGGCGGCGATCATGTGGGCGTCGAAACGGATGGCGAAGGCCCTGAAGCTGAAGCCGAGGGCGCGGATCGTCGCCCAGGCCCTGGTGGGCGCGAACCCCCACTTCCACCTGGACGGCCCGATCGACGCGACCCGCGCGGTGCTCGGCAAGGCGGGCATGACACTGAAGGACATCGACCTGGTCGAGATCAACGAGGCATTCGCGTCGGTGGTGCTGAGCTGGACGAAGGTCTTCGACGCCGATCTGTCCAAGGTCAACGTCAACGGCGGCGCGATCGCCCTCGGCCACCCGGTCGGCGCGACGGGCGCCCGCCTGATCACCACGGCCCTGCACGAACTCGAGCGCACGGACAGGGAGTTCGCCCTGATCACCATGTGCGCAGGCGGCGCCCTGGCAACAGGCACCATCATCCAACGCCTGTAACCCACCCCAGAAACCGCGAAATCCCGGCGGGCCCAAGGATGAGGACCGGACCCGCCGGGTTCTCGGAATCACGAACGGCAACGCCGGCAGCACCTGCACGTTGATCCGAGGTTCCCCTCGAACGACGACAGATGGGCCGGTTGCTCACGCATAACGACCCGCCCGCCGATCTCCTGCCGCTGCGCCGCTTCGCTCAACACCAGCCAGAAAACAGGCGGATCGGCCTTGCCGCATACACGCTGGCGAGCGAGCCGGACGGCGGCGCGGTCATCGAGGTCCTTGCGATCGAGCACGCCGAGAACGGCACGGGCGTGGGCCGGGGTCTGCAGCAGCCCGTGCACCAGGTGGGTCTGGAAGGTGCAGATCTCAAGAGCCTGCGCCTCGAGTGTTGCGGCGTACTCGTCCGGGACGGGTTGACCTATGTTCGCAGGCAATCGGAATACGGTTGACAATGGATTCCTGCCAGATCAGCGGCTACCGCTCGTGTCGTGTAGATGTGTACAGCCCCGTCCCACCCCGACTCGATCTGAAGCCGCCCCCGGATGGAAAGCTGACAATACGGCCCGCGCCCGGCTGCCATTCCCTCGACAAGGTCAATCGCCTGCGGGGACTGGACCTCCGCCCCGTTGTAAAGGCCTAGGTGCCTGTCGGAGAGGGGCTCACTCACCAGCAGCTCGCCGACCTTCAGGAAGCCAACGCCACTCTTCTCGATCGCCGCTCCGAGAACCTGGCGCAGTTCCGATGCATACGAAACCCAGGCGCCTGCGTCTGCCAACTCCTCTCGCACGCGCTCACTGCGAGGGCTGAGGATCAGCTCCTTGCTCATTTCGCCAGCCATTCGAGTCCCCGCAGCTCTCCGTTCGGCCCGATATCCAATCCATAGGTTCCGTCTCGGGCCGAGTCCTTGGTCGACTGGAAGGGATTCCGGTCATTTGACCCCTTGAATACAGCGTCCTTATTATGCCCAATCCGGTCGAAGGTGATGAACTTAGGCTGACCTCCTCCAGCTTTCTTATTCTCCCCAATTAGGGTCGTTCCTGCAGACAACTTGTTCTTCTTCGCACATCCGAGGCATCTCGCAATATCATCAGATTGCGCACGGGTGAGCGTGTTGAGGTTGCAGTTGCTGTTGTGAACCAGGACTGGCGTGACCCCTGCCAGCACATAGTACGTGTGCAGGCCGGGCCGCTCCCACCTGAAAGTTTGCTGGTCAGCGGGCGATTTGACAGTCGCCGGATGTTCGTGCCCGTGCGCTGGAGTCTGCTGGTGTTGCCGTCACTACTGCCGTCAGTGGTCTACACCGCCTGGGGAATTCCAGGAATTCCGAATGCGTGTCAAGCGGCTTTGTCGTGCGGGGTGAGGCTGATGGTCAGGTCGGCGCCGAGAGCCTGAGCCAGGCGGCGCAGGAGGGGAAGCGTGGGCACGGTCCCGCCGCCTTCGAAGCGGGAGATCTGCGGCTGCTTCATCCCGCACCGCTCGGCCAGCTCGGCCTGGGAGAGCCCGAGCTCGATGCGCCGGTCGTGGACGAGTTGCCCGAGCTCACGGGCGAGCGCGGAAGGCGGGTCCTGCATGGTTCCTCCCCGCCTCAGGCCGCTGGGGCGACGATGGTGACGGTGGGCTCGTCTCCGCCGGCGAGGTGCACGTCCACCGTGAGGTCCAGTACGCGGGCCAGGCGCATGATGACCGCGATGGGCGGCAGCTCGGTGGCCGTCTCGATGCCTTCGATGTCATCGACGTCGACGTGCATGCGCTCGGCGAGATCGGCCTCGCTCAGGCCCAGCTGCTTACGCCGGTCGTGGACGGCCTTGCCCAGCGTCATGGCGAGGCCGGCCTCTTCGTAGACCCGGTCGTACTCGGGGTCGGCGTCCAGGTGTTCGCCCAGCAGCCGACGGTGGCGACGGGTCCTCCATTCGCTGTGGTTCATCCGTTCTCCTTGAGGTCGCGGCTGTAGAGGTCGTGCTCAGCGGCGGCTTCATGCTCTGCCTCGCACCATCGCTGTGCGGCGTGGGCGCGGTCCACTTCGGCCTGCTCGCGCATCTTGGTCTTGCGGAACACGGTGAGCAGCACGACACGTCGGCCGGGCGCCAACCAGTAGGTGATCCGCTGATGGGCATCGCCCAGGCGGAAGCGCAGCTCGCGGAGCTTGCCGCCCAGGTGGCGGGAGTGCGGTTCGTCGAGCGTGGTGGGCTGCTCGGCGAGCAGGTCGGCGACGCGTTCGGCCTGCTTGTAGTGATGGGCGGGAATGCTCTCCAGCCACAGCCGCACCTCCGGCTCGATCTCGATCGAGTACCGCCCGCTGTCCATATCGCCGATGATATATGGCACGGGGTGCGAGAACGCCAATACATAGTTCAAGCGGTGTGCCGTCGCCGCGACCGCAGCCACTCCAGCGTCGCACACCCCCGTACTCCCCCCTTCGTCCTGACGCCACGGCGCCGCCCGCAAGCCAGCGACAACCTGCCAAGGCAGTGCAGGCTTCTTTCGGCAGGATCGGGCCCCAGCAGGAGAGGCAGCGTACGGCCGGGCTGGTGCGTCGCCCAGTCTGGCGGCGTGGGGCCGGGGCGGGAGGAGTCGGCCCCCGACGGGCGGCCGGGAGCTTCGCCCCCGCCAGAGGCAACGCCGGCCACCGCGCTCGGCGAGTCCGGCGGCGGGCGTGAGGGTCGGCCCCCTGGTCGGCCATGTGCCTGCGATCCGGCCGTAGGACGGTCGTGGGCGACAACTTGCTCTGCCGGGAGCCCTGTTACGGTCAGCCCGGGCGACCAGGCAAATTGCCGCTCCGGCAGCCCCGGATCGCCCCCGGCTGCCGGGGCGGCTCGCCACCCGCGGCGTAGTCGGCCTCCCGATTGAACGGCGGGTTTGTCGGCGACGGCGGCCAGCCAACGCGGGCGGGGCCCGCCTTGAACCTCGAAGAGAAAATCTGAACGCACGCCCCGGGCCACGCGGGCCACGCGCCACGGCGGGTCAGTGACCCCGGTCGCTGACGTCCGACTCCAAGGCCTCGACGCGGCCGCGAAGGTCGGCGATCTGCTGAGCAGCCTCGGCCAGCGCTCGTTCCAGCGCCTCGACGCGGGCCGTCGTCCCGCCGGCGGGTGCGGTTGCCTCCGGACCGTCGGGGCCATCGGCGCCGTCGGGGTGGTCGCGGTGGGCGACGAAGGCGCCCTTGCCGGGACGGGAGATCGCCCACCCGTCCTGCTTCAGCAGGGCCATGGCCTTCTGCACGGTCAGGCTCGACGCACCGAACTCCCGCATCAGCAGGGCCTGCGTCGGCAGCGCGTCACCCGGCCGCAGCCCACCGGAGCGGATCCGCCCGCGCACGGTCTCGGCGATGACCTCGAACGTCAGCGGTACGCCGCCACCCGCCGGCCTGCGCCCGCGCCGCCCCACCACCACGCCGGTCACCCCGCTTTCCACGCCCTCTACCAGCAAAATCCGGCCCGTCCAAACCGGAAAACCGGCCCCACACTACCCGCGTCCCACCACCCAGCAGAAAGGAATGAGGAAGGATGTACTTGAATGCGCCAGTGAGGCGATGTTAACGTCACGCACCCGTCGGTGATCACCACCGCGCCCCGCCGACCATCCTCTGGTCCGGCCCCCGCGCCCAACTCCGAGGCGCCCCGTTCCCCTGTGAGCCGATCACTTCGGCCTGCCCACGTGCCCCGCGCCGTACCGCTTCCGCGCACTCGTCGAAAGGCCTCTTCTCGCATGTCCGCACAGCTCCAACTCCCGTACTCCACGACCGTTCCAGCCGCCTCGCGTCCGTCGTCGCCGTTCACGGCACCGACCTGCCCGACGGACGTCACCGCCTCTGCCGCTCCAGGGCGGGCGCTGGAGCGTCGCGCCAGGCTCACCGCCAAGCTGGCCAAGGTCGCCGCCACCGGCTAACTCCCACCCCTCGCACGGCAGATAGCCGGACTCGGCGGATGCGCGCGCCCGATCCGCCTCACCGGGCACCGCACCCGCCTGGACACCGCGACCGGTGAGGTCCTCGACCACTTCGACTCCGGCCGGCTCCCGGCAGGCGAACTGCTGGTCCGCTGCGGCAACCGTCGTGCCACCCGCTGCCCCGCCTGCTCCACCGTCTACCGCTACGACACCTACCAACTCATCGCCGCAGGCCTTCGCGGCGGCAAGACCGTCCCGGCAAGCGTGGCCGCGCACCCGCGCGTGTTCGCCACGCTCACCGCCCCCGGCTTCGGGCCCGTCCACAACCAGCCCGACACCGGCCGCTGCCACTGCGGCCAGGTCCACTCGGACGACGACCCGCTCCTCGGCACCCCGCTCGACCCCGACCGCTACGACTACGCGGGCGCGGTGCTGTGGAACGCGCACTCCCCAGCCCTGTGGGCACGCTTCACCACCCACCTGCGGCGCGAGATCGCCAAGGCCGCCGGGCTCACGCAACGAACCCTGCGGGACCACGCCACCCTCTCGTACGCCAAGGTCGCCGAGTACCAAAACGAGGCCAGGTCCACTTCCACGCCGTCATCCGCCTCGACGGACCCACCGGACCCGCCAGCACACCACCCGACTGGGCCACCACCGGGCTCCTCGACCACGCCGTCCGCGCCGCCGCCACACGCACCCGCGTCCACCACGAGAGCGAACCGCCGAAGCAACCGCAGCCCGCCGGGCACATCCCCGCGTACCCGCCCCAAACCCCAGATCGAGCAGAGCGGTTGGTGTTCCAGTTCGGGCGGCAGATCGACGTCCGGGCAATCCGCGGCACCGACTTCACCGGAGACGGCCCCGTCACCGACCGACACGTCGCCGCCTACATCGCCAAGTACGCCACCAAGGGAGCCGAGACCACCCTCGACCGCCGACTCCGCCTCCTCGACGAACTCGCCACCCACGACATCACCGACCACACCCGCCGCATGATCCACACCGCCTGGCACCTCGCCACCAAACGACGGCACGCCCACCTACACCTGCGCCAATGGGCCCACATGCTCGGCTTCCGAGGCCACTTCTCCACCCGCACCCGCCACTACTCCACCACCCTCGCCCGCCTCCGAGCCGAACGCACCGCGTGGCGCCTTGGTCGACCCGACACCCAGCCCCCAGCCCCTGCGTCGGCTCAGATGCAGGCCGGTCAAACGGACGGCAGTCCGGTCGGTGACCACGCCGAACACCCCACTGACCTGGCCCCCGGTCACCCCAACATCGCCGGTCAGCGCGTGGACTCGGACACCACGCTGGTCATCTCCCACTGGCAGTACGCCGGAACCAGCCTCCTACCCGAACTCGAACACCTCGCCGACCTCCTGACCGCGACGCGACAGACCCGACCCGAACAACCGACCCGAACCCGGCTCTCGGAACACTCTGGTGACCGCGCCGGTCACTCCGCCGGTCACCCGGTCGGTCACCCCACTGATCCGCTGACCAGCGCTGTCCGGGCAGGGGCCGTCGCGTGACCGCCAGCACGGAACTCCTCACCGTCCCTCAGGTCATGGCCCGCCTCCAGCTCGACCGCTCCGCCGTCTACGACCTCCTCCGCACCCGCCAGCTCGCCTCGATCACTCTCGGTCGCGCCCGGCGCATCCCCACTCACGCCCTCACCGACTTCATCCGTACCCGCCTCGACCAGGAAGCCGCTGCCTGATGACCACGCCCCGCGACAACCCCGCCTCCCGCCGCACCCGCGCCAACGGCGACGGAACCGTCTACCAACGAAAGGACCACCGCTGGGAAGCCGCCGGATACGTCCTCGCCCCCGGCAACACCCGTCGCCGCGTCCGTGTCTACGGCACCACCCGCAAAGAAGCCCTCGCCAAACTCACCGAGAAGATTGCCGCCAGCAACCGCGGCCTTCCCGTGCCCTCCGCGCAGGGCAGCGTGGCCGCGTACCTGACGTACTGGCTGGAGAACGTCGCCGTCCACCACCTCCGCGAAAACACCCACACCCGCTACACCGCCGTCGCCCGGCTCTACCTCATCCCCGGCCTCGGACGGAAAAGACTCGCCAAGCTCACCGCCAAGGACGTCCGCACCTGGCTCAACCAGCTCCGCACCACCTGCCAGTGCTGCACCCGCGGCCTAGACATCGCCCGCGACCAACCCCGCTGCTGCGCCGCCGGAAACTGCTGTTCCAGGCAGCTCTCGCCGCTGACCCTGACCTACGTACACTCCGTACTCAAGTCCGCCCTGGAACACGCGGTCCGCGAGGAGGAGATCCCGCGCAACGTCGCCCGCACCGTCCGCACCGGCACACCCCGGCCCCGACGCTTCGAACCCCTCACCGCCGAGGAAGCACGCGCGTTCCTGGCCGCCGCCAGCGGTCACCGATTGCAGCCGCTGTTCGAACTCGCCCTGCACACCGGACTCCGCAAGGGCGAACTCCTCGGCCTGCGCTGGGAAGACCTCGACTTCACCGGCGGCACCGCCAGCATTCGACGCACCCTCCAGCGCACCAACACCGCTGGCCTGACCGCCCTCCCGACCAAGACCCAGAGCTCTGAACGCCGCATCGCCCTGCCGACGCCGTGCCGGCACTCCCTCGAACAGCACCGCAACCGCCAGCGTCAGGAACGCGACGCGTCGGGCGCGGGCTGGAAGGACAGCGGCTACGTCTTCACCCGACCCGACGGAGCCCCAATCGAGGGAGCCACCCTCACCCGGCACTTCAACACCCTGCTCCGCCGTGCCAGGCTCCGCCGCATCCGGTTCCGTGATCTTCGACACTCGGCGGCCACCCTCCTCCTGGAGCAGGGCGTCGAACTCGTCGTCATCAAGGAACTCCTCGGCCACGCGCACATCGGCGTCACCGCCACCGTCTACGCCCACGTCCGACTCCGGCTGCAGCGCGACGCCATCGACATCCTCAGCACCGCCCTCCGCCACGCCGCCAACAGCACTGCCGAGCCCGATGACGGTGACGCTCCCCGCTTTGCGCAGCACCCGTCCGCTGACGTTGCCGTCAACTACTGCCGTCAGACGCCCCAGAGGCCCCACCGGAAACAAAATCCGGTGGGACCTCTGGACTCCCCCAGGAAGTCGCCATGCATCCTTCTCAGGAGACTGCGCGGACTTGGTTGACGAATTTCAACTATTGACCCTTTGCCCGCCTCAGCCGCTCAGCGAGTGGGATTTGACTAGGTGGCCTCAAGATGAATTTGTCCTTCTGCTCGTCAAAACAGTCCAGATAGCCGCTGACTCGATCGCCAACCTGGTAATTATCCCCAGCGTCAATGTACAGGGCGTCGATGAGCCCAACGCGAGATAGTCCCAGGTCCACGATGATTCCCCAGCGAAATACCGCCTCAATCTCACCATCGACCATCTCGCCGATGAGATGTTGCTCATATTCGCTGAGCTGTCCGTTTGTCACTGTCCTACCAAACTTCGCGGGTACTGGTTGAGTCGATCGAACACGGTGTTCGGAATGGCAACCTCCACGCCAGGAACGCCATTATGTGAGCCCACATACTGACTGAAGTGCTGTTCAAAATCAGCTTTCGGGATTCTGATTTCGACGACACCGCCGTCATAGCCTCCACGGCTGGCGTAATCGAGCGCAATAGTCTTCCCTTCGTCCGCCAGCCCGAAGTACGCCCGCCCATCCGGATACCCATTTCCAGATCCCGGGAAGTCACTCTCGTGGAAGCCATCCTTCAGCAACCTATCCGTCATGCCAGTACCAGGCGCCTTGTACATGGATACTTCCGGGCAGCCATTGCTGTTATGCACAAGAACCGGCGTATTGCCTGCAAGTACATAGTACGTGTGGAGGTCGTCGACGGTCAGGTTGTACATGTCTGCGGAGCCGACTTGGTCGTTGACCGCAACAACCTGGACATGGCTGTCAGTGACGGTGTTGAGCAGGTGGCCCGGCTGCAGGTGAGCCGCGTCTGTCCAGGTGTGAAGAGTGTCGTTCCAGAAGGGGTGCTTGGCGGTGGTGTGGATCGTCGAGTTACGACCATCGGCCGTGCGGATGGTTACGTCAACGAGGTCGTAGTCATGGTGGACGAGGCGCGCAATGACGGACCTAGCGCCCTTGTGCTTTCCGGTGCTCGGGTCGGCAGCCTCAACGTCGTCCCCAGGCTTTACCTTGCTGATCGCCTTGCTCTTGCCATCTTTGAGCAGGACTGGCGTGTCAGGCGAGAAACTACAGGCAGTCTTGAAGAGATTAGCGGCGGCCGTCTCCGCCTCTACTGCGACCGCGCTCGAGGCACCTCGTGCCATGAGGGCTCTGCTGATGGAGCCGAAGGCCAGTCCGGCCACAGTGATGACATCGGAGACAAGCGCCTCGCCGCAGTCGCCGCGACCGGTGAGACAGTGAATGTTCGCCTTGATACCCCACGGATCGTTTGCACTGCCGTGCGGGTCCCTGATCAGCCCCGCGCGAGCGGCCGTATCGCAGAACGCCTCAATACCGTCGCGAATGCCGCACTTGCGGTCCGCCCAGCGCGCCAACAGCTGAGCGTAGGAGGCGGAGGAGGGGGCACCTCCCCCATACTGGTAAAAGAGCTCGTCCCTTGTCGGAATGACAACCCCGTTGACAACAGGGCGCTGGCCCCCCGACGCCGTACCGCTCGTAGCCGGCAGTTCGGTAGGGCCTCCCCCATTGCGCTTGCGGGCGTTGTCGCGATTCTTCGCGGTGTGGGTTCCTCCCTTGCCGCCGCTGTCGATGTAGCCGCCGCCGTTGTCGTCCGGAAAGATCTTCCTGCCGTCGGGGTCGGAATAGGTGACAGGGTTGTTGTTGGCGTAGGCGTAGCCGTTGAGGGACTGGTGTTGGTCGAGTGAGAGGACGGGGTCGACGCTGAGGAACTGGCCGATGGACGGGTCGTATTCGCGGGCGCCGATGTGTGTCAGGCCGGTTGTGGCGTCCCTTGTTTTGCCGAGGAAGCCCTTGTCGTCGGGCCAGGGGCCGTACAGCGGGGCGCCGCGGTCGCTGCCGAACGGCGTCGTGTAGCGCTTGGTGAAGGTCTGGTTGGCGTCCGGGTTGAGGGCGAGCGACGAGGTGTTGTGCCGGTCGCCCGTCAGGTAGCTGAGCTTGTTGGTTCCCGACTGGTTGGTGCGGACGGCCGCCGTGACATCGCCCGCGGCGTAGTAACGCTGCGCCCACATGGCGCCGTTGGCGCGGAGGTGGAGTTCCGTGGCGCCGGCGTACAGAACGCGCTCGCCGTTCTGCGTGTTGCGGATCAGCAGGGAGCCGTCGGCGGAGTACACGTAGTCCGTCGACGCCCCGTTCTCCGTGAGCTTGCTCAGTTGACCCTCAGGCGACCAAGCCAGGGTCTGGGTTCCCTTCGCACCGGGGCGAAGCGACGTGTTGCCGGAGTTGTCGTATGTGTAGGTCCGCTCCGGGGCTGTGCACGTGGGTTTGGTCGTGGTGCCGGTCAGGGTGTGCGGCTGTGCGGTGTTGGCGTAGCAGTAGTTCGTCTTCGTGTCGCCTGTGCTCTTGTGGACCGTCTCGCTGGTCCGCTGACCCGCTTCGTTGTACGTGTAGGACGACCAGTACGGGGCCGGGCCCGACAGGCTGGACGCGCTTCGGGCGTCGGAGCACTTCTGCGAAGCGGGGGTCCAGGCCTCGGTCAGGCGCTGGTGGCCGTCGTACGCGAAGCACTGCGTGTCGGCGGAACTCACGCCGCCCAGAAGAGTCGGATCGCTGATCGCCGTGACGTTACCGGTCTGGTCGTAGGTGTAGTTGAGGTCCTGCAGCATGTAGCCGTGCGTCTTGTCCGTGACGTGGCTGCGAGTCAGGCGGCCGGTGCCCTCCTCGAAGGTGTTGGCGACGAAGAAGCTCTTGCTGTCAGTGCCGCCTGTTCCCAACTCCAGTTGCATGGGCTGCGCGAGAGCCGAGTAGTCGACGTCCAGCAGATAGCCGGTCGCGCCGCCGATCGACTTCACATGGCCCAGGGGATCGTAGTCGTAATCGACATACTCGGACGGCAACCCTCCGAGAGCCGGCTCCTTCGTCATCTTCAACGTGCCGTTGATGTTGTAGTACGTCTCGAGCACCAGGGTGGACGGCGCTCCGGCCTTCACGAACGGGTCGCTCGCGGGCAGTTGCAGCTGGGTGGCGGTGGCGCGGTTCAGATTGTCGTACGCGGTGACGGTCTGCGTGTAAGCCGCTCCGGACTTCCCGCCCACGTACCTGGTGGACGAGGTGGGCTCACCCTTGAGGGGAGTGTCATAGGCGAAGGCGGTGAGCTGGGTGGCGTCCGTCTTGGAGTTCTCCCAGGTACCGGTGGGGCGGCCCAGTTCGTCATAGGCGGTCAGGACCGACTTGCCTCGTGCATCCGTGGACTTCACCGGGCGGTCGAGGACGTCGTACTCGGTGGTGGTGGATCCCTTGTCGGGGTCGACCGCGGACACCGGGCGGCCGAACAGGTCGTAGACGTATGACCATGTGGCGTTGTCCGGTCCGGTGATCGTCTCCTGTTGTCCGTCCGGGCCGTAGGTCAGCTTCGTGTGGGTGTACGGAGCCCCGACAGTGCTGCCGAAGGAGGCGTCGGCCGGGCTTGTGCTCGCGTACTCACGTGTTTCGATCGTCTGGCCGCGCACGTCGGTGATCGTGCGGTGCGCCGAGCCGCCCTCGAGCGCCGTGGTCGCGACGGAATCACCGGTGTAGCTGGTGGCGGTGGTCCACTTCTTGACCCCGAAGATGTACAGGCTGGTGCTGGTGGCACGGCCCGCGCCGTCGAACACCGTCTCTGCCTGCGTGGGGGCCTCACCGTTCTCGGCCCTCGTGTACGTGCCGTTGGGCGTGCTGGTGTTGTCGAAGATGTCGGCGTGCGTCTCGTACGCCAGACCACGCGTGTCGTAGCGGGTGTCGGTCAGCAGCCGACCGCCGTTGGGAGTCGGTGACTGTGACTGGAGGGGACGCAGGAGTGCGTCGTACAGCGCGTAGGTGGTGTTGTACGTTTCGCCGTCGTTCTTCAGGGACGAGGACGAGACCCACGACGCCTTGGTGTTGTCCAGGTGGTAGGCGAACTTCTGGTTCGGCGCCTGGCTCCCGCTCGCCCGGTTCGGCAGCCAGACCTGGGTCGTGCGGCCGAGCGCGTCGTAGCTGACCTCGGTCTTCTTGCTGTTGACGTCGTAGACGCGCAGTGGCTGGCCTCGGCGCGGGTCGAGGAAACTGACCGTCTTGTAGGTCTTGGGATCAGTGGTGGTGGTTCGGGTAAGCGGTCCTGCGTCGACGGGGATGTAGGCGAGCAGAGTGGGAGAGTTCGTGGTCGCGTCGCTGACGCTCAGGGGCCGGCCCAGAGTGTCGTATGTCGTGGCGGAGATCTTCTGCCATGCGCTCGGCAGACGGTCGCCGTTGGCGTCCGCGGTGGCTGCGTAGCCGGTGGCGCGGCCGGTCCAGGTCGCCAGACCCTTGGTGGGCTTCTGGGACGCCGACCAGGCCGTGACGGTGGCGGTGTCGTACACGGTGCTGACGTCGGCGATCACATCGCCGCGCTTGGGCTTCGCCGGGTCCATGGACGCGGGCAGAACCAACGAACTGTCCGCCGTCGCGCAGGTACGGGCGACCGCACGGGTGCGTGACACCGCACTGGTGATGCCGAGGTCGGCGTTGCGGGCGTACCAGTTGCGCGTGCAGGTCTCGTCCGATGCCTTGCCCACGTCCCCGGCGTCCTCCACCGTCACCGGCATGCCGTAGCTGTCGAATGACGTGCTGGTGAGGCGCTCTCGCCAGGTCTGGGAGGTGGTCAGGTAGGTGTAGCTGTGCACCTTCTGTGTGCGGACGTAGCGTGCGACGTGGTCGCCGGCACCGGGCGTGGTTTGCCGGGCCGTCTCCTGTGACCAGGGGTCGTTGACCGTCGCCGCGATCGCCGTGGAGCCGTCGTAGGTGACCTGTTCACGCAGTTGCCCCGCGTACTCGGCCCTGTCGGAGACCGAGGCCGCTCCGAGGGCCGGTGCCGGCAGCGGTGCTACGGAGACGGACTTGGTGGTGCCGTCGCTCTTCTCGTCGCCGTGCATGCCCTGCAGGTAGAGGGAGACAGTCTTGGAGCGCGTTACGTCCGTCGCGCCCGTCCATGCCGTGACCTGGGCGTATCCCCGCCATTCGGACCAGGTGCGCTCGTCCTTCTTCGTCATCGGATCGTCGTTGTAGTGCCAGGCGGCGCCGCTGTAGGAGTACGCGTGCTCGACCGTCTCGTTGGCGGCGGTCGGGTCGGAGACGGTGACGGCCAGCACCCGGTACTTGTGGAACCAGTCGATGGAGGCGTTCTCGGCGCCGTTGATGTGCCAGAACTGCGGATAGCAGGATCGCGTGTTGGTGTCGGGTGCCGCGTTCAGCACCTGGCTGCGCACGCACTCCTCGCCGGAGAGGGTCACCGTGGTGATCGCACCGGTCTCGGAAGTGACGGTGTTGATGCGCGGGCGGGTCAGGGGCAGGATGTTGTCCGTTGCGTCGACCCGGTTGGGGCGCATGTGGTACGTGAACGTCACCGGTGCGAGCGTGATGGGCGTGTCGCCCGCCTTCGCGGTGCGTCTGAGGGACTTCAAGGTCAGCACTTGGTCGGAGCTGTCACCGATGTCACCGCCGTCCAGGTACTCCTCCGTCAGGTCCCAGGAGTCCACGGCGTCGTACGCGGTCGTGGTTGCGTTGTAGGAGAAGGTGTCGATCCCGGTCAGGCGCTTGCGCGAGAAGAAGGACGGGCCAGCCGCGTCGCAATCGTCGTCGTCCTTGGAGCAGATCGCGTCGAAGGGGACGTCGGGCCAGCTCTCCGAGGTGTCCTTGGTCAGGCTGGAGCAGTCCGAGGCGGTGCAGCGTTCGGCATAGCCGAAGGTGACCTTCGCATCGGGCTTGTCGGTGAAGAGAGCGCCCTTGCGCAGGCCGTATTCGATGCGGCTCAGGTAACCGCCGCGCGTGTAGGCCGCGTTGGCGGTCTTGGACTTGTTCTTCTTGTAGTAGTTGGTTTCCTTCGCGTACCAGTAGGTGGCCGCGTTGCCTCGGGTGTCCTCGACGTAGTCGAGGTTCCACCGCCAGGCCTGGTCGAGGGCACGGTCGGCGAAGGCGTCGCCGCCGGAGTAGCCGGGCTCACCGGAGTCGTCGCCGAAGACCGGCACCGTCGAGACGGAGTTGGTGCGCTGAGCGTCGTCCGCACCATCGAGCTTGTTCTGGCCGAACACGTATTTGGTGCCGTCGCCCGTGACGACGGTCCAGTACTCACCGTTGTCGTCGCCGTTGTCAGCGCCGGTGGAGCGCGTCACCTTCGAGGCGTCGTCGTTCTCCAGCCGCCACAGCCCATCGTGGTCATCCTTGACCAGCCTCGAGGACTTGCCGTTCAGCACGATGCGCGCGTTGTCGTACTTCCAGCAGGAGTCGAAGACGTCGTCGTGACCGTCGTCGTCGCAGGACCCGTAGGAGCGCTCGATGTAGGACTCGGTGATGCCGAAGCCCTCGCCGACCGAGGTGCCCTGGTTGTTGGAGGTGGCGGTACGGCCGTCCACGCTGCCCGAGTCGTACGAGAGGGACAGCGGCGGCTGCGGGCCTGCGGCCGCCGGCGGCAGCGTGAAGTCGTACGACCAGGTGAAGGAGCCCGAACTGCCGCCGGACTCCCAGGACGAGGACGCTGACAACGGAGTCGCCGCGTAGTTTCCGGAGCCTTTCGGGGATGCTCCGGAACCGGGTGCGGCGGCCGTCACGGCCAGCACGGTGGCGGCGGGAGCAGCAGCACTGCCCGTCTTCATGAGCTGTGTGGCAGGTCCGCCGCCGGCCTCGGCGAGGCTCACGTTGGCTGACACGGACTGACGCTCGAGGTCGTTGTCTGAGACCAGCGGACGCTGCTTACGGCACTCCGGCTTCTCGGGCGTCGTCACCGCGCAGGCCGGGAGTTGCACGAGACGCAGTCGCTGAGACCAGCCACCGCCGATGACGGAGGCGAAGCCGCTGTAGTCAACGCTGACCTTTGCGTCTCCGGCGCTGTCCGCGTCCGCGGTCAGCAGCACGCCGGTGATGCCTGCCGCGCGGGCGGCGTTCTGGTCCAGCATCGTCAGGCGCGTCTTGCCGCCCGCGGCAGCTTTCCCGGCGGAGAGCGGCGCTATGGTGACAGGGACACCGGCAGGCTTGGCGCCGGACGCTTTGCCGACCGTGAGTCCGAGGGTGGCCGCGCCCTCGCCCGGCCAGGCCGCTGTCTGCTCCTTACGAGCCCGGTCGGCTTGGGCCTTGTTGGTCTTCCTGTCCTCGGCGACTTTCGCACGTGCCTCTTTGGCGCCGAGACCGTGCATCTCATGGACCTTGCTCACCCGAGACTCGGGCACGTCCGGCCGTCCCAGGCCGGTGGCCTCCGTGGCCTGGGCCAGCTGCGCTGCTCCCAACTGCATCACGAGCGCCAGGGCCAGAGACTGCACGAGCATCCGGCCCCCCGGGCGTCGTGTCACGTCACTCGACACTCTCGACGTGCCCCTGCCAAAGATCATGTGTTTCCGCCCCACCCGGTCCCGTTGTAAAGAGTTTCAGCAGTCTCTGCGCACGCTTTCCCAATGTCGCGTCCGGCTTCTGCCAGCCGCCGCCCGGTTTGCTCACCCGCACGGGGACGACCGACTGCTCGAGCGTCAGAGTGAAACCGTCGGGGTTGGCGAAGGTCGTGGTGCGGTCGGTACGTTCACCCGTCACCTCCACACGCTGCCCGGACTTCTCGGCCTCGGCCAACGCCTGCTGCGCCTCGGTCAGCGGCGTGGGGTCGGTTTCACCGGCGGAGGCGGCGGCCAGTTGGCCTGGCAGTACAAGCGCACCCGACAGCACGACCAGCACGGCCGTGGCGGCTGACACACGCCTGCCCCGCTCCGGGCCTGGGTTTCTGGGCATGCCTGATTTCCCCCGCACGAACCCCACAGAACCCCGCCCCCAGAGTCACAAGATCTTCAAAATTAAGCGAATTCAAACTCCCCTCTCACCTTGCGTCAAGGTCATATGACCTTGCGCAATCGCCTCCGGAGCTCCACTTGGCTTGAATGCGTGCAACAAAACCGAACAAGGTCCAGCACAGGCAACGCCGGGCGGCGACCCGTTGGCCGAAAGTGAACTGGCCCTGTCTGACAAGGGTCCTGTACGAGGCCGGTGTTAGCCTCTGCTCTTTGTGCGTGGGGCGGACGTGTGTCGTCCGAATCCCGTCCCGCGCAGGTGATTCCGCCGCCGTCGACGAAGGACTGCCGTTGATCTCCATACCGGGAGCCGGACGCGATCGGCTGCCCTCGCTCACGGGGCTGCGTTTCTGGGCGGCTCTGCTCGTCGTGCTGTATCACCTCTCCCGGCAGACGGGGAAGGTGCCGGGGGTCAGCGACGCCGTCTGGTACGGGCGCAGTGGTGTCACGTTCTTCTTCGTGCTGTCGGGAGTCGTGCTCGCCTGGACGTACGACGGCGCGAACGTGCCCGCCCGGGTCTTCTTCTGGCGGCGTTTCGCCCGGATCTGGCCGTTGCTCGCGGTCGGCGTCGCGGCGTCCGTGGCCGCCTACATGTACATGGACCGTGCCGTGTCGGCCAAGGGCATCGTCGCGAACCTGCTGCTGGTGCACGCGTGGTTCCCGCAACGGGTCATCAACGCGGGAGGCAACCCGGCGGCCTGGTCGCTCAGCGACGAGGCCTTCTTCTATCTGGCCTTCCCGGTTCTGCTGGCGCTCCTCGCCCGCCGGCGCGCCCGGGTGTGGGTGTGGACCGCGGTCGCCGTCACCTGCGCGGCGCTCGTGCTGTGGCCCGCTCTGTCCGGTCTGCCGCCCGCCACCCGTAGCTGGGCCCTCGACTACCTGCCGCTGACCCGGTTCCTGCAGTTCGTGCTGGGCGTGGTGGCCGGGCTGGCGCTCAAGCGCGGCTGGCGGCCTCCTGTGTCCCTGCCGGTCGCCGCAGGACTCGTCGTCGCCTGGCACCTCGCCCTCGTTCCCTGGTCGAAGGCGGTGCCGGACGCCCTCTGGTACAGCCCCTACTCCGCCTCCCAGTTGCTCTCCGCGCCCGTCTTCGCGGTCCTGATCTGCGCCGCGGCGCGCGCCGACCTGGACGGTCGGCGCACGGGTCTGGGCGGGGTCTGGATGATCAGGCTCGGGCACTGGTCGTTCGCCTGGTATCTCCTGCACGAGATCGTGCTCCGGCTGGCCGTCTTCCGCTGGGGCAGACCCGATCCAGGCGGTGACACGCTCGTGTTCTGGGCCGGTGTCCTGATCACCAGTCTGGCCCTGGCCGCCGTGGCCTACCACTGTGTCGAGCACCCCGCGGAACGCCGGCTGCGACGTCTCGTCGGCCGGCGGTCCGCTCCCGTCCGCGCGCCCTCGGACGTGACCGCCGCCCGGTGAGCGACGTCAGCGGGCGGTCTGCCGCGCCCGCCAGAACCGCCGGGCCCTGACGAACGTCGTCCAGCAGGCGGCGAGGAGGCTGCCCGCGGCGACGAGTGAGAAGAGGACGAGCGCCGGGTTGATCCAGACCGGGACCAGGTCGTAGGACGCGTTGCACTTGTCGTGCAGGGGGAAGAACCGGCTCGGCTCGCGCCAGTGTTCGCTGCGGTAGGCGTCGTCGTAGGTCTGTCCCCGCAGGGCGCACGTCTCTCCCACGTCCAGGCCGCCGGAGAAGATTCCGCAGAGCCAGACGAAGAACGTCACGGCGCCGGACAGTGCCGAGAGCAGCAACCACAGGACGGGGTGATGACGGCCGAGGCGCGCACCGACGGCAGCAGCGGCAGCAGGGGTGCGGCCGGGGACGCCTGCGGCGGAGTCGGCGGTGTCCCCGTCGCTCATGCCGTCGCCCCCTCGAACTCCCCCTGCCCGCCCCGCACTCACCCGGGCGAGGGTACAGGGAGCGCGCAGCGGTCTCGTGCCCTTCCCGGTCCCGGACCGTCCCACCCCTCGCCGATACCGCCCGCCGCTCCAACTCGGCTCTGTAGCATGCCGTTTCACACGGACCATGGGGAGGGACCGGGAATGCTCAGCGAGGCGTTGACCGCGGCTGCGGCCGGTGGGGGGATGGCCGTGGTGCAGGCGGCCGGATCGGACAGCTGGGCGTGGTTCCGGGCCCGGTGCGCCCGGCTCGTCGGGCGGGGGGACGGCGACGCCGAACGCGAGGCGCTCGAGCGGCTCGATCGGACCGCCGCCGTCCTGGACTCCGTCGACGAGGGTGAACGGGAACGGGTGCGGACTGTGCACGCCGTGTTGTGGCAGGGCGAGTTCGCCTCGCTGCTGGAAACGCCCGACGAGGAGGAGCGTGCGCGCGTCCTCGGGCAACTCGCCCAGCTCGCGGCGGACTTCGGCGCAACGGGCGACACCTCGCGTGGCCTCGTCGCCGGGAACGCCTTCCACGGTCCGACCGCCGTCCAGACCGGCGATCACAACCGGCAGGAGAACCACTTCGGGCCGGGGAGATGACCGAGCCCGGCGGCGGTGAGGCCGAGGTCTCCGGCAGCGTCTTCCACGGGCCCACCGCCTTCCAGGCAGGCGACCACAACGTCCAGATCGTCCATCATCACGCCGTCCTCACCGCCGGGGACGTCCTCGACACCGCCGCCGACGAACTCGCTCGCGTGGTCGGCGCGCAGTGGCAGGAAGAGGCCGCGCTGCGGCGGCTGTCGGAGCCCGCGCCGCTGCCCGTGCGGTGGCGGGTGAGTGAGCGCAGGGCGGCGGGGCGGGTCGTGGGCGCCACCGGGGAGGGGGCGGGCCGGGCCCGCTTCGGTCCGCTGCCGGGCGTCGCGCCGGCGACCCGCGCCGGGCTCCGCGCCGGCGGCGGGCTCGCCGAACTGCACGCCGTCTACGGGGGTCTGGCGTCGGGACGGCTGCTGCTCCTCGGGCCGCCGGCCGCCGGCAAGACCGCCGCCGCGGTGCTTCTGCTGCTCGACGCCCTCGCGCACCGGGCGGCGCAGTCCTCGGCCGCCGACCGCGCCCGCGTCCCCGTGCCCGTTCTGCTGTCCCTCGACGGATGGGACCCGGCCGAGGAGACCGCCACCGACTGGGCCGCGGACCGGCTCAGCCGCGAGTACACGCTCTTCCACGGACGGGGCGGACACACCCGCGCCCGACGGCTGCTCGAACAGGGACGCGTCTCCCTCCTCCTCGACGGTCTCGACGAGGTCACCGGCAGACTGCGCGGGGCCATGGTCAGCGCACTGGAGACGGCGCCCTTCCGTCTGGTGCTGGTGTCACGGGCCAAGGAGGCCGTGCTCACCGCGAAGAAGTCGCGACTGGGCGGCGCCCTCGCGCTGGAGATACAGCCCGTGCGTCCGGCCGACGCCGCCGGGTACCTGCTCGACCGGCTGCCCGCCGCTCCCTCGCCCGCCTGGCGGGCGCTCACCGGGCGGCTCCTGTCGGAGACCGGCCCCGGCCATGTCTCCGCGGGCCCCCTCGTCGACCCGCTCGCCGCCGCGCTCTCCGGGCCGCTCGCCATCGCGCTGCTGCGCGACGTCTACGGCGACGACGACCCGGTCGACGAACTCCTCGACGCCGCCCGCTTTCCCAGCGCCTCCGCCATCGAGAACCATCTCCTCGATCACGCGGTGGCCGCCGCCTACACCCGGCGCCCCGGGCACCCCCGCCCTCGCTATTCCGTCAGGACGGCCGAACGCACGCTCCGGTACGTCGCCGCCCGCCTCGCCGAGGAAGGCACCCGCGATCTGCGCTGGTGGCACGTTCCCGGCTGGACGAGCCACCGGCCCCGGATGGCCGCCGTGTGGATCGTCTCGACGGTGGTGTGCGGGACACCCGGTGTGCTCATGGCCTGGAGCCTCAGCCCGTCCCTTCCGGCCGCCGTGCTCGGCCCGCTCGCGGCGATCGGGGGCGGCTACGAGATCGCTCGCCGTCTCGCGGCGTTCAGCGTCCCGCAACCGCTGTCGAGCGCGGGATGGCGCGACATCTTCACCAGGAGGACGGTCGGGTCCGGCCTCGGGCAGTGGCTGTTCGTGGGCACCCTGCTCTGTCTCGTCGTGCCCCTCCTACCGCTGCTCGACGACGCTCCGCCGTGGTGGCTGTGGTATCTGGTCACACTCCCGCTCGGCTTCAGCGAGGTGCTGGTCACCGGCCGCGGGTACGAGATCGTCTCCGGCGCGCCGTTCCTCTCCCTGGGAACGGGCCGTCACTACGATCCGGTGCGCGAGAACCACTCCCGGCCCTCGGTGCTCGACACCCGGTCGGTGGGACCGCGAGACGTGTGGCGCCACCACCTCGGGCTGCGCCTGCTCCTGGGGCTGCTCACCGGTCCCGCCCTCGCGCTGTACATCGGCCCGATCGTGGGCTGGGCGCAGTACCCCCTGCTGGGAGTGATGTTCGGGGTGACGGCCCTCGTGTGGACCGGTGCCTCCGCGGGCCTCGCCGGCAACCTCGCCGTCGCCACCGCGCTCACCGCCGTCCAGCTCCACTACGAGGAGGGCACCCCGGTACGGCTCATGCTCTTCCTGGAGGACGCCCGCCGCCGCAATCTGCTGCGGGTCGCGGGCCCCGTCTACCAGTTCCGGCACGCCCGTCTCCAGGAGCGGCTGGCCGTCGGGGAGCGGAGGACGGCGGGGTGATCATCTCGGCGCCGGGTCCTTGCGCGGCGCGGGCGTCGACTCGGCCGCCCTCCTCTCCCTCGCCGCCGCCGTCTCCGTCGTAGCCGCCACCGTCGTGGTCGCAGTGGTCGCGACCGCCGCCGTCGCCGCCGCCGTGATCGCGGCAGGTGCCCGGGGGCCCATCAGCAGGTAGGACAGGCCGAAGCCGGCCAGCACCACCGCCGCGCCGCCGGCCGCGTCCAGGACCCAGTGGTTGCCGGTGGCCACGATGGACGAGACGGTGAGCAACGGGTGCAGCAGGCCCAGGGCCTTCACCCACCGTCTGCGGGCGACGATCGCGATGACCAGCCCGCACCACAGGGACCAGCCGAAGTGCAGGGACGGCATCGCCGCATATTGGTTGGTCAGCGCGGTGAGGGTGCCGTAGTCCGGCTTGGAGAAGTCCTGGACGCCGTGCACCGTGTCGATGACGCCGAGGCCGGGCATCAGGCGGGGCGGGGCCAGCGGGTAGAGCCAGAAGCCGACCAGGGCCAGCAGGGTGGCGAAGCCGAGGGACGCGCGGGCCCACCGGTAGTCGGCCGGGCGGCGTACGTACAGCACCGCGAGGACCGTCAGCGGGACGGCGAAGTGGAACGACGTGTAGTAGAAGTCGAAGAAGTCGCGCAGCCGTCCGACGCCTGCCACCCAATGGTTGACGGCGCGCTCCACGTCGAGGCGCAGGAAGCGCTCGAGGTCGAGGATCTGCTGTCCGTGCGTCTCCGCGCGTGCCCGTCCACCGGAGTTGGTGCCGCCGGTCGCCGCCAGCCGGACCTGCTGGTAGGCCGCGTACGTGACACGGATCAGCAGCAGTTCCAGCAGCAGGTTGGGGCGGGTCGCGACGCGGGGCAGGAACGGCAGCAGCGGCACGCGCGCCCAGCGCGCGGGCACCGGCGGGGCGGTCTGCGCCGGTGCCGGCGTCCGGTAGGAAGGTGCCGTGCGCGGCAGGAACGGGACGACCGTGGCGGCGGCGAGGGCGGCCAGCAGCATCGCGTTGTCGCGCAGCGGGTTCAGGACCGCCGTGTGGGGCAGCAGCATGCTCCCGGGGAGCGTCATGACCAAGATGACCGTCACCGGCCAGACACAGCGGTCGCACGCGCGCCTGCCGACCCGGCCGACGACCGTGGGCAGCACCCACAGCAGCTGGTGCTGCCAGGCGGTGGGCGACAGGGCGATCGCCGCGCAGCCGGTCACGGCGACCGCAAACAGCAGCTGGCCGTCACGTGCGTAGCGGACCGCCCGGCGCACGCCGAGGACGGCGACGGCCGCGCCGAGCGACAGGAACAGGCCGATCTCCAGCGGCCCTGACAGACCGAGGCGCAGCAGGGCGCCGTGCAGGGACTGGTTGGCGAGGGCGTCCGCCGCGCCGCCGAGGCCGGCGCCCGCCATGTGGTGCACCCAGTAGACGGACGAGTCGTGCGGCATGGCCGCCCAGGTGAGCAGGGTGACGCCGGCGAAGGTCGCCCCGGAGGCGGCCGCGGCCCGGCGGCGGCCGGTGCACCAGAGCAGGACGGCGAAGAGCAGGACCGCGGGCTGGAGGGCGGCGGCCACGCCGATGAGGACTCCGGTGGCCCGCCAGTCCCGGGCGGCGAAGCAGCCGAGGACGACCAGCAGGACCGGGACGATGCTGGTCTGGCCGAGCCAGAACGCATTGCGCACGGGCAGCGACAGCATGAGCAGGCTGATCGCTACCGGTGCGGCGAGCAGCGAGGCCCGTCCGCCCAGCGGCCGGGGCAGGTGGCGGGCGGCGATCACACCGAGCGCGGCGACCGACAGCAGCGTGCCGAAGGTCCAGCCCCAGCCGAGGGCCTGTTCGGCCGTCCGGGTGAGCGGTTTGAGGACGAGCCCGCCGAAGGGGGTGCCGGTGAAGCGCGTGGAGCCGTAGAGCGAGCCGTTGACGTGCAGCACGCCGTCGGGTCCGACCCAGGCCTCCAGATCCGTCAGCCGTTCCCCGCGCGGGGTGCCGAGGACGACGGCCGCCTGGCGTACGGCGAGGACTGCCGCCACGAGCCAGAGGCCCAGGCGGGCCGCGAGGAGACCTGCCCCGGCCGGGTCGGTTCTGTCTGCCGGGGGTCCGAAGGGTTCCGCCGTCGGCCCGCCGTGTTCCGCATTCGCCACGCTCTGTGGCCTCCCGCCCGTTCGTCCACGCGCACTGCGCGGGATCGCCCGGCGCCTCTCCCGAGGCGCACGTCAATCCCCCCGCACACGGAGACGTCGGCCCCCTCTCGCTCGCCCGACGTTTTATCTCCTTTTGCCCGGTAGAGGATAGTGCGTCCATCGGACCGCTCGCCCCCGCGAGGGGCGGAATCCGGATCACCGCGCGACCGAGAAAGGGCTCCCACGTCGTATCTTCGTGGCGGCCAAGTGCGGTGGGGGCACGGAGAGTGCCGGGGTGACAAGAGGCGTGCCATGTTTACGGCGGCGGCCTCGGACGCCCCTCGGGACGCTTCTCGGACGCGGCTGCACCCGGCGGTGGGCGGAGGTGCACCCGGCGGGGGCGGCCGTGCACCCGGCGGGGGCGGCGGTGCACACGGCGGGGGCGGCGGTGCACACGGCGGTGGGCGGAGGTGCACCCGGCGGGGGCGGCCGCCGGCCGCGGCCGCGGCGTCTGCTCCGGGCGGGTGAATTCGGCCGGCCGGAGCCGTGCGGCGCGGGCGGACGGACGCCTTCCGCGGCGGGCGTCGTTGACACGGCTTGTTAGCACAACTAACCATTTGTCACTGGCATGCCGCCCCGACATGTCAGACACACGAGAGGCTGAGCGCATGAGCGAGTCGCAGGTCTGGGACGCCGTCGACGCCTACTTCACCGGCCGTCTCGCCCCGGACGACGAGGTGATGGCGGCCGCGCTGCGGGACAGCGACGCCGCCGGGCTGCCGCACATCAGCGTGACGGGAAACCAGGGCAAGCTGCTGCGGATCCTCGCCGAGGTGCAGGGGGCCCGGCAGATCCTGGAGATCGGCACGCTCGGCGGGTACAGCACGATCTGGCTGGCCCGCGCGCTGCCCGCCGACGGCCGGCTGATCTCCCTCGAGTACGACCCCCGGCACGCGGAGGTCGCCGTCCGCAACATCGCACGGGCGGGCCTCGACAAGGTGGTCGAGGTGCGGGTCGGCGCGGCCCTGGAGTCGCTGCCGCGGCTGGCGGACGAGAACCCGCCCCCGTTCGACCTGGTCTTCATCGACGCCGACAAGGGCAACAACGTCCGCTATCTGGAGTGGGCGCTGAGGCTCACGAGCGTGGGCAGTCTGATCGTCGTCGACAACGTCGTCCGCGGCGGCCGGGTCGCCGACGCGGACAGCGACGCCGAGGACGTGCGCGGCAGCCGCGGCGCGATCGAGCTGATCGGCTCACATCCGCGGCTGAGCGGCACGGCGATCCAGACGGTGGGGGCGAAGGGCTACGACGGTTTCGCGCTGGCGCGCGTCCTGGCGTAGCCCCGGCGGCCCGTCGGGCTCCTGTGCGAACCGTCGGGGTCCCGCGCGGCCCGGCGCAGGCCCCCGCGCGGCCCGGCGGAGGGCTCAGGCCTCGTGATAGAAGCCCACGTTGACGCTGCGCGGCCCGGTGCGGTCGAGGACGACGATCTCACCGGAGCCGCCGCGGGCGAGGGGCACGGTCCCCCCGTAGGCGAGCGGCTGGGCGTGCTGACCGACGAGGAGCCGCACCTCGGAGGAGGGCTCGTCCTGCGACCCGCGCAGCCACGTCACCTGCCAGGAGCCGTCGGGGCCGCACAGGAACTCCAGGTGCACACGGGAGACGAACAGCCAGTCGTCGGGGGTCGCGAGACGGCACACGGACCGGTCCCGGCCCACCCGCAGCACGGCGCCCGGGTCGCTCGGCGAGTCGGCCATCAGCATGCCGGCCGTGGCGCCCTCTTCCGTCCCGGAGACGGTGGCCATGGTCAGTTCGAGCACGTGCGCTCCCCTTGAGATGTCTTCGGCATGCCTGTCGGCGTCCTGTGTCCTAAGTGTGCGGGTACAGCCGCCGCATGATAAATCGCCCGGCCTCATCCCGTCCGGCACAATGGACGCATGACCGAGCGAAAGCCACCGGGTGTCCCGTTCGAGTCCTGGGTCGACAAACAGATCCGCGACGCCGAGCGGCGCGGCGAGTTCGACCGACTGCCGGGCGCGGGAAAGCCGTTGCCGGCCGTCACCGACACCTCGTACGACGAACTGTGGTGGATCAAAAGGAAGTTGGCCCGCGAGGGCCTTTCCGTGCTGCCGCCGGCCCTCGCCCTGCGCAAGGAGGCGGAGGACGCGCTCGCGGCGGCGTACGCCGCGCCGTCGGAGCGCCTCGCCCGGAAGATCATCACGGACGTCAACGCCAAGCTGCGCGACATGATGTTCAAGCCGCCGCCCGGCCCCCCGCTGGGCATGAAACCGTACGACGTCGAAGCGGTCGTACAGGAGTGGCGGGAGCGCCGGGCGGCGGCCGGGGACGTGCCGCGGGAGCCGCGGGACTGAGCGGCAGCGGCGGGGCCGGTCAGAGGTGCAGCAGCCGCTCCGTGAGTTCGCGGTAGTCCCGCAGGGCCAGCCGCAGTTGCTCGGTGTCCACGGCCGTTGCGACCGCCGGACCGCGGTCCTTGCCGCCGCCCGCCTTTGCGCCGCCTTCCTGCTGCCAGGAGCCGCGCAGGGTACGGCGGCGGCGGTCCACTGCCTCGGTGAGGCGTCCGGCGAGCTCCTCCAGCACCTCGTCGGCCTCGGCCACGGCGTCCCGGGGGCCGTCGACGAAGCCGACGACGGCGTGTCGCATACGGGTGGCTATCCGGTCGCACTCCTCGTCCGGGAGGAGGGACGACGCGCTGCGGTCGTCGTGATGACCGTCCGCGGCGACCCCGTCCCGGGTCCCGGCCGCCGCACCGCCGCCGTCTCCCGTACGACTGCTGCCGGTACCGCTGACGCCCGTACGACTGCCGCCGATGACGTCGGCCTCCGATCCCGCCGTGCCTGCGGCGCCGGCGGCCGAGCCGGAGGCGATGCCCGTTCCGTCCGCGCCGTTCGCGGACGTAGCGGGCTCGGGGCGGAGCGGCTTGGGTTCCACGGCCGCCGCGCCCGCCGTACCCGCCGCCGCGCCGGGCGCGCGACCGGTCCCGGCCGGGCCCGTGGCGCCGGTCCCGGCCGGGCCCGTGGCGCCGGTCACGGCCGGGCCAGTGGCGCCGGTCCGGTCGGCGGTGCCGGTGGTGGTATCGGGTGCTGTCGTGAGGGGGGCACGGGGTTCGGGAGCGGGGGTTGTGGCCGCCTGACCGCGGTCGTCCGGGCCGGTGCCCTTGTTCGGCGTCATGTCCGGCATGGCGGTCAGCCTTCCTTCGTCTGGTGGCGGTGGAAGCCCCACGGCAGCTGGTGGCCGGAGCCGGAGCGCTCCCTGGTCGCGGGCCGGGCCGCGCGGTCGTGGCCGGGGTCACGGTGGCCCTGGCCGACGAGGTCGTCGAAAAGGGCGCGCGCCTCGACCATCGCGGTCCGCATGTCCTCGGTGCCGGGTGCGTGCCCGCCGCCGGCCCCCGGGACGTCGGCCGAGCCCGGGTGACGCGTGGTGTCGTCGCCTGCGGAGAAACGGGCGACTCGGTGGACGCGGCGGTAGCCGTCGACGCGGTGCGCGTGATGGACGGAGAGCGCGGCGAGCTGCTCCTCGTACTGGCCGCCGTCCGGGAAGCCCCGGGCGCCTGCGACCTCCGCGATCAGCCGGTCCGCCTCGGCGACCGCTTCCCGGGGCGAGTCGACGAACCGCTCCTGGGCGGTCGTCCAACGAGCCTCGAACCTCTCGCGTTCGGCGGCCTCCAGCGGACGCTCGCGCAGCCCGCCGTGCCGCTCCACGAGAGCGTCGAGCTCCCGCTCCGCGGCCTTGACGTCTCCGTCGTGCCGGGCCACCGCCCGGTCGTACTCGGGCCCGAAGCGGTGCTTCAGGCTGCGTCCGCCGTGCGAGCCGCGGGCCCGCACGGCAAGGACGGCCGCGACGGCGACTACGGCCGCCACGACCACGATCAGAGCGATGATCACTCCTGTGGACATGCCTTGCCTTCCGGTGTGTCGGCCCCACGGGCCGGTTCCTGACTCGGGTTGCCCGCACGGCCTCTCCCAAACGACGCCTGCCGCGGACCCTGCCCGGCACCGCCCCCGGCACGACCCCCGGCACGGCTCTCGGCGGCCGGAGCGACCGCTCCGACGGTCGGACGGTCCGGCGGCCGGACGGTCCGGCGGCCCGGCGAATTCGGTTGCCGGGCGGTGGGGCCGCCTGCCGACAATGACCGGATGACGACCCGTATCCCGCCCCCACCCCCGCCCCCGCCCCCGCCCCCGGCATGGACCCCGACCTCGTGGACCATCGCCGCAGAGCCCTTCGACTCCCCCGACGCCGTGGCGCTCTGGCGGGCGTACTACACCGAAGTCAGCGACCGCTACTACCTGTTGCACGAGGGGCGCCGCACCGGGAACGACGAGCTGGAGCGGGAGATCGCCGCGCACTCCGGCGCCGAACTCTCTCCGCCCAGGGGGCAGTTGCTGATCGGCCGGTACGGTGGCGAACCGGCGGGCACCGCGGGCGTACGGCTGTTGGACGCGTCGACCGCCGAGCTCACCCGGGTCTTCGTACGGGAGGGTCTGCGCGGCAGGGGCGGCGCCCCGCTGCTCGTCCGGGCCGCCGAGGACGCCGCCCGCGCGCTCGGCGCCGACCGGCTGGTGCTCGACACCCGCGGTGACCTGGTCGAGGCCCGCGCCCTGTACGCGCGGCTGGGGTACGCCGAGACCGAGCCGTACAACGACGACCCCTACGCCGACCACTGGTTCGAGAAGCTGCTCTCGCGGTAGCTCAGTTGATCCGGTTCACCGGCCGTTCGTCGTGCGGCTGCTCCCTGTCCGAGCCGCACAGTTCGCCGGTCAGCTCCTTGACGAGCTGGACCAGGTCGGTGGGGCGGTCCGGACCCCACCAGTCGCCGAGCAGCTCGGCCAGCGACTCCTCACGGGCCGCGGCGAGCCGTTCCGCGACCTCCTGGCCCTCGTCGGTCAGCACCATGTCCAGGCCCCGGCGGACGACCAGACCCCGTCCCTCGATCTGCCGGGCCGCCTCGATGACGACGGACAGCGGGACGGAGCTGCGCTCGGCCAGCGTCGACGGCTCGATGCTGCCGTACCGCTTGATGCGCAGCAGCAGCCAGCTCGCGGCGGGGACGAGGTCGTAGCCGGCGCGCCCGGTGATCGTCCGGTAGATCTCGCGGCGGCCCTCGCGGGTGCCGAGGAGCGACAGCGCCCGGCACACCTCGTCGTACGAGGAGCGTTCCACCGGGTTGCTGGCGAGGGTCTCGGTGACGTCGGGGGCGGTGACCGAGGCGCGCAGCGGGTCCTCCCGCAGGAACCACGCCAGCACGAAGCCGACGACGGCGACGGGCGCGGCGTACAGGAAGACGTCGGTGATCGCGGAGGCGTAGGCGTCGAGAACGCTCGGACGCAGGTCGGACGGCAGGCCCGCGATGCCGCGCGGGTCGGACTCGAGCGCGTCGGCCGACACGCCGGGCGGGAGCCGGACGCCCGCGAAGGCGTCGGCGAGCTTGTCGCCGAGGCGGGCCGCGAAGATCGTGCCGAAGATCGCGACGCCGAACGAGGCGCCGATGGAGCGGAAGAAGGTGGCGCCGGAGGTGGCGACGCCGAGATCCTCGTAGGGGACCGCGTTCTGCACGATCAGCACCAGCACCTGCATGACCAGGCCGAGGCCGAGGCCGAAGACGAAGAAGCAGACGCTCATCTCGAACGTGGAGCTGTGCTCGTCGAGCCGGTGCAGGAGGAGCAGTCCGAGCGAGGTGACGGCGGTGCCGGCGACCGGGAACACCTTCCAGCGGCCGGTGCGGCTGACGATCTGGCCGGACCCCGTGGAGGAGAGCAGCATGCCGACCACCATCGGCAGCATGTGCACGCCCGACATGGTCGGCGAGACGCCGTGCACCACCTGCAGGAAGGTCGGCAGGTAGGTCATCGCGCCGAACATCGCGAAGCCGATGATGAAGCTGATCACGGCGGAGAGGGTGAAGGTGCGGACGCGGAACAGCTTGAGCGGCAGTACCGGTTCGGCCGCCCGGCGCTCCACGGCCACGAACGCGACCGCCAGCAGGGCGCCCAGCAGCGCCAGCGCGACGATCTGCGGCGAGCCCCAGTCCCAGGTGGTGCCGCCGAGCGAGGCCACCAGCACCAGACAGGTGGCGACGGAGGCGATCAGGAAGGTGCCCAGGTAGTCGATGACGTGCTTCGTCGATCTGCGCGGGATGCGCAGCACGGCCGCGATGACGGCGAGGGCCACGACTCCGACGGGCAGGTTGACGTAGAACACCCACCGCCAGCTCAGGTGCTCGGTGAACAGGCCGCCCAGCAACGGACCGAGGACGCTCGTCGCGCCGAACACCGCGCCGAACAGACCCTGGTATCGGCCGCGGTCGCGCGGCGGCACGATGTCGCCGACGATCGCCATCGACAGCACCATCAACCCGCCGCCCCCCAGCCCCTGGATCGCGCGGAAGGCGATCAACTGCGGCATGTTTTGCGCCATTCCGCACAGCGCCGAACCGATCAGGAAGAGGACGATCGCCGCCTCGAACAGCCGCTTGCGCCCGTACTGGTCGCCGAGCTTGCCCCACAGCGGGGTCGCGGCCGTGGACGCGAGCAGATACGCGGTGACCACCCAGGACAGATGCTCCATACCACCGAGGTCGCTGACGATCGTCGGCAGGGCGGTCGACACGATCGTCTGGTCGAGGGCGGCGAGGAGCATGCCGAGCAGCAGGGCGCCGATCGAGACGAGCACGTTTCCGGACACGTGTTCCTGACGTGGATCCGCCGTACGGCTGTGCGCGTCCAACGCCATGGATGCCTCCTGAGGCTCGGTGACCCTCTCCATCGTGATCGGTGTGACCCGTTATGGCCTCTTGAGTCCTCCCGAGTTCCAGACGGAATTCGGCATTCCGGGGGCCGTGGACGAACGGTTGTGTGGAGGATCTGCATAATCTCTGAAGTTTGGAAGGGGAGGGCCGAACACGTGATCGATCCGACGGGGCGGCAGAGGCGGACGGGACGGCGGGGACTGCCGTGCCCGGAGTGCGGAGCGCTCCGCGCGCCCGACAACACCCCGTCCTGCGCCTGCGCCCGGCGGGCCTCCGACGCCCTGCGCGACACGCGCACGGCGGAGGCGGCCGCCGCGGAGGACTTCGATCCGTTGCGCATACGGCCATACGTGGAACTCGACGAAGGTCCGACCGACCCACCCCGTCCGACCGGCGTGCCAGCTGCCACCGACGTCACCGGCGCGACCGACGTGACGATGCGGGTGCCGGCGGCGCCCGCGGTTCCGGCCGACGCGACCATGCCCCTGCGTCGCGTGGACCCTCTCGGCCCTCCGCCGGACGCCACGGTGGCGCTGCCCACCCCGCTCGCTCCCCTGGGCTTCGAGCCCGCCGCGGCCGATCCGCGGCCGTTCGGGACGGCGTACGCCGGCAGACCCCACCGGGACGACGAGGAGGCGCGCCCGCGTCCGCGCCGCCGCCTGACCCTGCTGGTCGCGACGGCGGGCGCCGTCGTCGCCGTGGTGACGGCGGCCGGGTTCGCCGCCGGACTGTTCACCTACGAGAAGCCGACCCGCGAGAGCGCGGCCCCCGAGGACGTGCGGGCCGCCGTGCCCGCCCCGTCCGTCAGCGCGTCTGCTGCCGCGTCGCCGTCGGCGAGCCGCTCCGCGCCCCCCTCCGCCGCCCGCTCCCAGGACCCGCCGCCGCCCGCCGAGAGCGAGAGCCCGTCGCCGTCCGTGACGCCGGAGAGCGCCACGCCCACCGCATCCCCCTCGTCCGAGCCGAGCACGGCGATTCCGACCGCCGGCGCCGCCCGCTCCTCGGGACCCGACCAGAGTGCCGACGCCGTCCAGAACGGTGCCGCCCGCGTCGCCTCCCTGCGGCGCGGCGACCAGGGCGCCGAGGTGACCGAACTGCAACTGCGGCTGAAGGCGGCGTTCTTCTACGCCGGCGAGGCCGACGGCTCCTTCAGCGGCGAGGTCGAGGACGCCCTGCGCAACTACCAGTGGTCGCGGGGGACGACGGAGGACGGTCTGGGCGTGTACGGCCCGGTGACCCGGGCCCGCCTGGAATCCGAGACGAAGGAGCCTTAGCCGCCGCCCGGCCCTCCCTGTCGTGCCCTGCCCGGCCCGGCCTTCGTCAGCAGACCGAACGCGGACCGCCGCCCCGGCTCAGCCGGTCCGGATCCGGACCGTCACCGCTTGCGTCGCGCCACCGGCGTCCCCCGCGCCATCGGCGTCGCACGCGCCACCGGCATCCCCCACAGCCTCCACCCGCACCTCGCGGAGATCCCGCACGACCGCGTCCGGCCCGTGTGCCGCCGCTCGCGGCCCCACGCCGACGACTCGCATGCCGGCCGCCCGCCCCGCCGCGATGCCCGCCCCGGAGTCCTCGAAGACGACGCACTGCGCCGGGTCGACGCCCAGCTCCGCCGCGGCCTTCAGAAAACCTTCGGGGTCCGGCTTGCTCGCGCCCACCGACTCCGCGGTCACCCGCACCTCGGGGAGCTCCAGCCCCGCCGCGGCCATCCGGGCCGTGGACAGCGGGACGTCGGCCGAGGTGACGAGCGCGTGCGGGACGCCGCGCAGGGAGGCGAGGAACTCGGGCGCGCCGGGCACCGGGACGACGCCGTCCAGGTCGGCCGTCTCGGCCGCCAGCATCCGCGCGTTGTCCTCGAGGTTCAGACGCATGGGCCGGTCGGGCAGCAGCACGGCCATCGAGGCGTGCCCCTGCCGGCCGTGGACGACCTTCATGACCTCGTCGCCGTCGAGTCCGTGCGCATGGGCCCAGCGCCGCCAGATCCGCTCCACGACGGCGTCGGAGTTCACGAGGGTGCCGTCCATGTCGAGCAGGAGGGCGCGGGCGGTGAGGACCGGCATCATCAGCTCCAGAGACGTAAGGACAAGGCGGCCCCGCCCGCCGGTCAGGGAAAACGAGCGGGAGCCACTTTGTTTCCCCACGGTACAAAACAATCGCCCCCCGGCGCCACCCGGCCTCAGCCGGCGATCGCCTCCCAGAGGCTCCACACGCCCAGCAACAGCATCAGCAGGGCCGCGATCCGGGTGATCAGCGTCAGCGGCACCCGCTTCATCAGGGCCTTTCCGCCGACGATGCCGAGGCCGGCCACCGCCCACAGCGCCAGCACCGCGCCGAGGCCGACGGAGAGCGGGTCGTCGTAACGGGCGGCCAGGTTGGCCGTCATGATCTGGGTGAGATCGCCGAACTCGGCGACGAGGATGAGCATGAAGCCCGCGCCGGCGACCTTCCAGAAGGACTGGTCCTCGGGGCGCCGGACCTCCTCGTCGCCCTCGTCCTTCTTCAGCAGCAGCACGGCCGCGCCGCCGAGGAAGAGGACGCCGGTCAGCGCGTGCACGATCTGCTGCGGAAGCAGGGTGAGGACGCTGCCCGCGGCGACGGCGAGCGTGACGTGCAGGGCGAAGGCGGCGGCGATGCCGGCGAAGACGTACGAGGCGCGGTAGCGGGTGCCGAGGACGAGTCCGGCCAGGGCGGTCTTGTCCGGCAGCTCGGCCAGGAAGACGACGCCGAAGACGAGTGCCGTCACGGTGATGCTGATCAAGGTTCCTCTATCGGTCGGGGCCGCCCCGCCGAGAGTGCTGCAGTCGTTGCGAAGATCCTCGCGAAGACGCCTCGGCACGGCAGCACACGTCATCCGTGCCGTACGGCACGGATGTGCACTGCTTGCCGAAGGTCTCGCTGGCGGGCCCGTCATCACGGACTCGCCTCCGGGCGCCGGCTCAGACGAGCTGAGCAGTATGTCGACGGTCCGGCGAAGAGCTACTCCCCTTCTGCGCCGTCCAGTGTACGAGATCGTTCCGCCGTAGACCTTGTCGTGTCATGCACTCGTCACTAACTTCTCATCGGACGCACATCTCCCCGCAACGCGGCGGCGCGAGCATTCCCGTGCTCGTGCTGCAACACCCCGCCTCCCCAACGGAGTTCGCATGTCGAAGTTCTACGCGCGTGGACGGCTGAGCGCAATAGCCGCTCTCACGGCCCTCATAGCCTCGGTCGGGCTGTTCCAGTCCCCGACCGCCTCCGCCGCCCTCCCCACGCCGGTCTCCGCCGCCACCGCCCGCACCTACCTCGCCTCGCTCACCGTGAAGGCCGAGAACCGCACCGGCTACGACCGCGATCTGTTCCCCACCTGGATCACCATCAGCGGCACGTGCAACACGCGTGAGTACATCCTCAAGCGGGACGGCACGAACGTCGTCACCAACTCCGCCTGCACCGCCACCAGCGGCAGCTGGTACTCCCCGTACGACGGCGCGACCTGGACCGCCGCCTCCGACCTCGACATCGACCACCTGGTCCCGCTCGCCGAGGCCTGGGACTCGGGGGCGAGCGCCTGGACCACCGCCCGGCGCCAGTCCTTCGCCAACGACGTGACCCGGCCGCAGCTCATCGCCGTCACGGACAACGTGAACCAGGCCAAGAGCGACCAGGACCCGGCCGAGTGGATGCCGTCGGTCACCTCGTACCGCTGCACCTACGTCCGCGCCTGGGTGCAGGTGAAGTACTACTACGGCCTCTCGGTGGACTCCGCCGAGAAGAGCGCGCTGACGAGCTATCTCGACGCCTGCTGACCGGTCCGCGGCCGCCCGCCTCTCCCCCGGAGCCCCTGTCGTTCCGTACCGTACGGTGCGACGGAGGAGGGCGATCACGTGGCCGGACTGCGACTGGGACCACTGCTGAGGTACGCCGACGGCTCGTCCGCGACCGTATGGGTCGAGGCGAGCCGTCCGTGCACCGCCGAGGTGCGCTGCGCCGACGGTGCGGGCGGCGCCGGCCGCACCTTCCAGGTGGCGGGCCACCACTACGCGCTGGTCGAGGTGAGCGGCCTGACGGCGGGCTCCTCGACGGCCTACGAGGTCTTCCTCGACGGGGAACACGTGTGGCCACCGTCCGAATCCCCCTTCCCGCCCTCCGAGATCCACTCCCCCGCCGCCGAGCGCCACGGGAACGACGGCGGGGGCGGGGGCACACCTGGGGGCGACGCCGTCCGGGTGGCGTTCGGCTCCTGCCGCTGGGCGGCGCCCCCGGCCGGCGGGAACGACCCGGTCGGCCCCGACGCGCTGGACGGCCTGGCGGCGCGCCTCGCCGCCGACCCGACCGCCGAACGCCCGGACGTGCTGCTGCTGTTGGGCGACCAGGTGTACGCCGACGAGGTCTCCGACGCGACCCGCGAGCGGATCGACGCCCGCCGCGGGCTGACCGATCCGCCGGGCGCCGAGGTCGCGGACTACGAGGAGTACACCTGGCTCTACTACGAGTCCTGGCGCGATCCCGAGGTGCGCTGGCTGCTGTCCACCGTGCCGACGTGCATGGTGTTCGACGACCACGACGTGATCGACGACTGGAACACCTCCGCGGCCTGGCTGGCCGACATGCGGGCCACCGCATGGTGGCGCGAGCGGGTGCTGAGCGGCCTGATGTCGTACTGGGTGCACCAGCACCTGGGGAACCTGTCCCCGGCCGAGCTGGCCGCCGACCCGCTCTACGCGGCCGTACGCGACGCGCCCGACGGCACCGACGTGCTGCGCGCCTTCGCCGACCGGGCGGACACCCACCCGGCGTCCGTGCGGTGGAGCTACCGGCGCGACTTCGGGCGGGTACGGCTGCTGATCGTCGACAGCCGGGCGGCGCGGGTCCTCGAGGAGGACCGGCGCGCGATGCTCGACGAGGGCGAGCGGGCGTGGCTGCGGGCCCAGGTGCTCGACCGTCCCGGCTCCTACGACCACCTTCTCATCGGCTCCTCGCTGCCCTGGCTGCTGCCGCATCTGGTGCACGACGCCGAGGAGTGGGACGCGGCCCTGTGCCGGGGCGAGCGCGGCGCGCGCTGGGCCCGTTTCGGGGAGAGACTGCGGCGCGGCGCGGACCTGGAGCACTGGGCCGCCTTCCCGGAGTCCTTCGTCGAACTGGCGGAGCTGATCGCCGAGACGGGGACGGGAGCGGAGGCGCCGGCGACTGTGCTGGTGCTCTCCGGGGACGTGCACCACGCCTATGTGGCCGAGGCCCGCTGGCGCGACACGCCCGGGCCGGACGCCCGGGTGCTGCAGCTCACCTGCTCCCCCGTGCACAACTCCGTCCCGCTGTCGATCCGGGCGGGTTTCCGCTTCGGCTGGAGCGCCCTCGCCCGCGCTCTCGGCCGGCGCCTGCGACGGCACGGCCGCCGCCCGCGGCTTCCCGTCACCTGGCGCAAACAGGGCGGGCCGTGGTTCGGCAACCAGCTCATGTCGCTGACCCTGCACGGCCGCAGAGCCCGGTTGCGGCTGGAGCAGGCGCAGAAGGACGGGGCGCTCGCCACGGTGGAGGAATCCGACCTCGCTTCCTGAGCCGGGCATCCCGCACCGGACAGGTATCTGATTACCCGTCAAAAAGGGTAATCCGTAAGGTGGTTGCCCCTCATATTCGTCAGCGATGGCCAAAGTTGAACTAGCAAGCATTGATCAGGTTGCCTAACGTTGACTGCTCGTTCGGTACCGCCGTCCCCCCGACGACGGGTCCGGTCCACTCCCCTTTCGGGACCGACCCGCCCGACACCGAAGGAGCACCCCCCACCATGTCCGCTCGCCTCGACACCGCACAGCCGTACGCGGTCGGCCTCTACCGCATCGTCGTCGGCCTGCTCTTCACCTGCCACGGCGCGGCCTCGCTCTTCGGCGTCCTCGGCGCCGAAGCCGCCGGCCGCACCGTCGACGCCGGCTCCTGGCCCGGCTGGTACGCGGCCGTGATCCAGCTCGTCTGCGGCAGCCTCGTGCTGATCGGCCTCGGCACCCGGCCCGCCGCCCTGCTCGCCTCCGGCTCCATGGCGTACGCGTACTTCAAGGTGCACCAGCCGCACGCCCTGTGGCCGATGGAGAACGGCGGCGAGGCGTCGGCGATGTTCTGCTGGGCCTTCCTGCTGCTGGTGTTCACCGGTTCCGGCGCCCTGGGCCTGGACCGCCTGATCGCGGACCGGTCGGCCACGAAGCGGGAGCCCTCGGCACAGCAGGCCACGGTCTCCGTCTGACCCGACGGCACCCCCCGCCCCAGGTGCACACGGCCCCACCCGTAACCGCCCATCGCAACCGCCCCACCGCAACCGCCCGGCTGCACCGCCGCCGGGCGGTCGCGGGCATCCTGCGGGTGAAGGTGCTGCGCCGAACACACGAGCCCCCCGTGAATCCGCTGTCACACCCCCGGCGTACGCTGTATGGCTGTCATTGGCCGCATCTGCCGCTCCCCCGCGACACAGCGGCACGGTCGGTCGTCACGGGGGAGACACGGGGAGTTCGCGGTGTTCGACAGTGTGGGGGCGTTGCTCGGCAGCCCGTGGATCTACGCGGTGGTGGGCCTGTCGGTCCTCCTCGACGTGTTCCTGCCGGTGCTGCCCAGCGGAGTGCTCGTCATCACGGCGGCCACGGCCGCCGCGGCGGGCTCGGGCGCGGCGACCGGGCAGGTCCCGCACGACGTGCCGGACATCATGGTCCTGATCCTCTCCGCGGCGACCGCCTCGGTGCTGGGCGACCTGGTGGCCTACCGGCTGGCCTGGCGCGGCGGCGAGCGCCTGGACCGGGCGATCTCCCGGTCCCGCCGGCTGACCACCGCGCAGGAACGTCTCGGCGAGGCACTGGCCCGGGGCGGGGGCGCGCTGGTGGTGCTGGCCCGCTTCGCCCCGGCCGGCCGCTCCGTCGTCTCGCTGATCGCGGGCGCCGCGCATCGCCGCCCGCGCGAGTTCCTCCCGTGGTCCGCACTGGCCGGCCTGTCCTGGGCGGGCTACAGCGCCGCCCTCGGCTATTTCGGCGCCCACTGGCTGGGCACCACCTGGCTGGCGACGGGGGTCTCGGTCCTCGCCCTGTTCGGCGCGGGCGCCGCCGCCGGCTTCGTCATGCGCCGCCAGCCGGCGTAGACGGCCCGGTTCGGCCGGGAGCGCGGCGGGTTCGACGCAGGACGCTCGGTCACCGGTCACCGGTCACCGGGGCACCAGGTCGCCGGGAGGCCTCAGCGCCGGGAGGCCACAGCGCCAGGGCCGCCGCCCGGACGCGAGCCCACCCGATCCGGCCGGCGTGCGCGCGACGCCCGGGACGCGGGAAGAGGCGCGGGACGCACGAGGCGCGCAGGACGCGCAGGACACCGGAGTCCGCCCGGCGGGCCCGGCGGCACCGATGATCAGCGCGGCTCGAGCCCGCCCGTGCGGCACACAGGCCGTCCAGGGCGGGACGGGGACGTTCGGAACGGGCCCTTAGAGGGCGCTTATGCAGGTCAAGCCCTAAATATGGCTCTCACCCCTGCCCTGCTTTGGGGTCTTCATCCCATAGGCGGCGAATGATGGTCTCCAGGGCGGATGCTCAGCCATCCGTCTCGTTCGCTTCCATGCCTG
>NZ_JBIRUL010000031.1:0-84619 GCF_044335095.1 Streptomyces sp. NPDC020597
AAACGCCCGGTTACATTCCGAACCCGGAAGCTAAGCCTCACAGCGCCGATGGTACTGCAGGGGGGACCCTGTGGGAGAGTAGGACACCGCCGAACTCCTTTTAGAGCTCTGGCTCTTGGGCACGCAGCCCAAGAGCCAGAGCTTTTTTGCGTTGGGGTAGGGTCAGGGGGAATCGTCGGCTCATTTCCTACTGGAGGCCCCCGGGTGGAGGTCCAGGAGACCCGTGTCCAGACAGACCGGGTCCTCACCATCCCCAACATCCTCAGCATGGCCCGCCTCGTCGGCGTGCCGCTGTTTCTCTGGCTGATCCTGAGGCCCGAGTTCGGAGGTCCGCAGAGCGACGGTTGGGCGCTCCTCGTGCTGGCCTTCAGCGGGGTCAGCGACTATCTGGACGGCATGCTCGCGCGGCGTTGGAACCAGATCAGCAGCCTCGGCCGGCTTCTCGACCCCGCGGCCGACCGGCTCTACATTCTCTCGACATTGGTCGGCCTCACCTGGCGGGAGATTCTGCCACTTTGGTTGACGGCTGTACTGCTTCTGCGTGAGCTGGTTCTGCTGGTGATGGTGGGAGTCCTCCGGCGGCACGGCTATCCGCCGCCGCAGGTGAACTTCCTGGGCAAGGCGGCCACCTTCAACCTGATGTACGCCTTCCCGCTGCTTCTGCTGAGTGACGGAAGCGGGTGGTTGGCGTCACTCGCTGCTATTTTCGGATGGGCGTTCGCCGGATGGGGTACAACGCTGTATTGGTGGGCAGGAGTCCTCTATGTGGTACAGGTCCGCCGCCTGGTTCGAGCGGACACCTTGGCCGGCTGACCTCGCCGATTGGCCGAGCAGTGGCTCGTTGGCCCGCGGTGGAGAAGTGCGGGACAATCCGGATGGGTGGGGTCGGCTAGACCGTCGTCTCTTTTAGGAGGACGCTTCCGACATGAAGGCCGTCGTGATGGCCGGAGGCGAAGGCACGCGCCTTCGCCCTATGACCTCGAGCATGCCCAAGCCGCTCCTGCCGGTGGCCAACCGGCCGATCATGGAGCACGTGCTGAGGCTGCTCAAAAGGCATGGGCTCAATGAGACCGTCGTTACTGTCCAGTTCCTGGCATCGCTCGTCAAGAACTACTTCGGTGACGGCGAAGAGCTCGGAATGGAGCTCAGCTATGCCAACGAGGAGAAGCCACTCGGTACCGCCGGAAGCGTCAAGAACGCAGAGGAGGCGTTGAAGGACGACGCTTTCCTCGTCATTTCCGGTGACGCCCTGACCGACTTCGACCTCACCGAGTTGATCAACTTCCACAAGGAAAAGGGAGCGCTCGTCACGGTCTGTTTGACGCGCGTGCCCAATCCGCTGGAATTCGGCATCACCATCGTCGACGAAGAGGGCAAGGTCGAACGCTTCCTGGAGAAGCCGACCTGGGGCCAGGTCTTCTCGGACACCGTGAACACGGGCATCTACGTCATGGAGCCCGAGGTCTTCGACTACGTGGAGGCCGATGTTCCCGTCGATTGGTCGGGTGACGTCTTCCCGCAGCTGATGAAGGAAGGCAAGCCGGTCTACGGCTACATCGCCGAAGGCTACTGGGAGGACGTGGGCACGCACGAGAGCTACGTCAAGGCCCAGGCCGACGTGCTCGAAGGCAAGGTCGACGTCGAGATCGACGGTTTCGAGATCTCACCGGGCGTCTGGGTCGCCGAAGGCGCCGAGGTGCATCCCGACGCCGTGCTCCGCGGCCCCCTCTACATCGGGGACTACGCGAAGGTCGAGGCCGGCGCCGAAATCCGTGAGCACACCGTGGTCGGATCGAACGTCGTCGTGAAGAGCGGGGCCTTTCTGCACAAGGCCGTCGTGCACGACAACGTCTACGTCGGTCAGCACAGCAATCTGCGTGGCTGCGTGGTCGGGAAGAACACCGACATCATGCGGGCCGCCCGGATCGAGGACGGCGCTGTCATCGGCGACGAATGCCTGATCGGTGAAGAATCGATCGTGCAGGGAAACGTGCGGGTCTATCCCTTCAAGACCATCGAAGCCGGCGCATTCGTCAACACGTCGGTGATCTGGGAGTCCCGCGGACAGGCGCACCTCTTCGGCGCCCGTGGGGTGTCCGGAATCCTGAACGTCGAGATCACGCCCGAACTCGCCGTGCGTCTCGCCGGCGCGTACGCCACGACGCTGAAGAAGGGATCCACGGTCACCACGGCCCGGGACCACTCCCGAGGCGCCCGTGCGCTGAAGCGGGCCGTCATCTCCGCGCTTCAGGCCAGCGCCATCGACGTACGGGACCTGGAGAACGTCCCGCTGCCCGTGGCGCGGCAGCAGACCGCGCGAGGGAGCGCCGGCGGCATCATGATCCGGACCTCGCCCGGGGTGCCGGACTCGGTGGACATCATGTTCTTCGACGGACAGGGCGCCGACCTGTCGCAGGGGAGTCAGCGCAAGCTGGACCGGGTCTTCGCGCGGCAGGAGTACCGGCGTGCCTTCCCGGGAGAGATCGGGGATCTGTACTTCCCGGCCAGCGTCTTCGACGCGTACACCGGGTCGTTGCTGCGGAACGTGGACACGACCGGCATCGCCGAGGCGGGGCTGAAGGTCGTCGTCGACGCGTCGAACGGCAGCGCCGGCCTGGTTCTGCCGAGCCTGCTCGGAAAGCTCGGGGTCGACTCGCTGACGATCAACCCCGGTCTGAACGAGGCACGGCCCACCGAGACGGGCGATCAGCGACGCTCCGGGCTGGTGCGGCTCGGCGAGATCGTGGCGTCGTCGCGGGCCGCGTTCGGTGTGCGGTTCGACCCGGTGGGCGAGCGGCTCTCCCTCGTCGACGAGAAGGGCCGGATCATCGAGGACGACCGGGCGCTGCTCGTCCTTCTCGACCTGGTCGCCGCCGAGCGCCGCAGCGGGCGGGTCGCCCTGCCCGTGACCACGACGAGGATCGCCGAGCAGGTGGCGGCGTACCACGGGACGCAGGTCGAGTGGACGACGACGTCGCCCGACGACCTCACCCGGGTGGGTCAGGACGAGTCGACCATCTTCGGAGGGGACGGCAAGGGCGGTTTCATCGTCCCCGAGTTCAACAGCGTCTTCGACGGCACGGCCGCGTTCGTACGGCTGATCGGGCTGGTGGCCCGCACGCAGCTCACCCTCAGCCAGATCGACGCCCGGATCCCGCGGGCGCACGTCCTGAAGCGGGATCTGGCGACCCCGTGGGCCGTCAAGGGGCTCGTGATGCGGCGGGTCGTCGAAGAGGCCGGAGATCGCTTCGTGGACACCACCGACGGCGTTCGTGTGGTGGAGACGGACGGTCGCTGGGTGATGGTCCTGCCCGACCCCGCGGAGGCCGTCACACACCTGTGGGCGGAGGGGCCGGACGACGCGTCCGCACAGGCCCTGCTCGACGAGTGGTCGACCGTCGTGGACAGCGCCGGGCGCTGAACCACGCGCACGCGTGCGTGCCGGACACGTGTCCCCCAAGGGGACCTGTCCGGCACGCGGGTGGGGCCATTCGGAGGTACCGGGCGCGACGTGCGACGATGTGCGGCATGCCGCAGCCGCCCCCCGTTCGGAGCACAGCCGCGCGCCCTTCGCGCCCGGACGCGTCCATGTCGCTGCTCACCAACGTCATGGACCACAGCCTCGACGACGGTTATGCAGAGGCCGCCGCCCGGAAGCAGGCCGACGGCTCCGGAGGCCTGCCCAGGACGGTGCGGGCAAAGCTCGGGCTGGCCGGCGGGCTGGTGCTCGCGGCCCTGGTGGTCACCGTCGGAGCCGCTCAGGCGCGGGTCGCGGCACCGGTCGTCGCCAAGGAACGCGAGGAGCTGATCGACCGCATCGACCGTGAGACGGAGGCTGCGGACGAGCTGGAGAGCACCGTCGACAAGCTGCGGAGCGACGTGAGCGCCCGGCAGCAGGAGGCGCTCAAGCAGAGCGGCGGGAGCGATCAGGCCGACCTGGCCGGGCTGCTGTCGGGCGCCGTCGCGGTGCACGGCCCGGGAGTGAAGCTCGTCGTGGACGACGCCAAGGAGGCGACCACGGGCGGCGACGGCGACCCGCGCGAGACCTCCGGTTTCTCCGACACCGGGCGGGTCCGCGACCGTGACATGCAGCGCGTGGTCAACGGACTGTGGGCCTCGGGCGCCGAAGCCGTCTCGATCAACGGTCAGCGACTGACGGCGCTCTCCGCGATCAGGGCCGCGGGTGACGCGATACTGGTCGACAACAAGCCGCTGGTGCCCCCGTACACCGTGCTCGCGGTGGGGGACGGGAAAAAGCTCAGCACCAGGTTCCAGAACAGCGCGGACGGGCTGTATCTCAACGCTCTGCAGGAGAACTACGGCATCCGGACCGCCATCTCCGTGGCGAGCGACCTCCGGCTGCCCGCCGCTCCGAGCGTGATCGTCCGCACAGCAAAGCCGCACACCGGGAAGGGCACATCGTGATCGCCGTACTGGGCCTCGTCGTGGGAGTCGTGGCGGGCCTGTTGGTCCAGCCCGAGATTCCGGCAGCCGTCGTCCCCTATCTGCCGATCGCCGTGGTGGCGGCGCTGGACGCCGTGTTCGGCGGGCTTCGGGCCATGCTCGACGGGATCTTCGACGACAAGGTGTTCGTGGTGTCGTTCCTGTCGAACGTGGTGGTCGCCGCGCTGATCGTCTTCCTGGGAGACGAGTTGGGCGTGGGATCGCAGCTGTCGACCGGTGTCGTCGTCGTCCTCGGCATCCGCATCTTCTCCAACGCCGCGGCGATCCGCCGGCACGTGTTCCGGGCGTGAGGGCGATGAGCGACGGGGACGAGACGCCCGAGAACCGGCTGCGCAAGGAACTGCCCGACGAGGTGCCCGTGACGCCGTCCGAAGAGGGACAGGCCCGGGAGCCGGGCGAGACCGCGTCGAACGGCCGTCGGCGGCTGGTGGAGGGGCTCTGGCCGCCGCGGGTGACGCGGGCCCAACTCATCGTGGCCCTGCTGCTGTTCGGCCTGGGCTTCGGCCTGGCGGTGCAGGTCGCGTCCAACAGTGACAGCGGGAACGCGCTGCGCGGTGCGCGTCAGGAAGATCTTGTGCGCATCCTCGATGAACTCGACGACCGAAGTCAGCGTCTTGAGGACGAGAAGCAAGGGCTCGAGAAGCAGCAGCAGGAGCTGGAGAACAGCTCCGACCAGGCTGAAGAAGCTCGCAAGCAGACGGTCGAGAAGGAGAGGCAACTCGGCATTCTGGCGGGCACGGTCGCTGCTCAGGGGCCCGGCATCACGATGACCATCGAGGACAGGAAGGGAGCGGTCGAGGCGGACATGCTGCTCGACGCGATCCAGGAGCTCCGCGCCGCAGGTGCCGAGGCGATCCAGGTGAACGGTGTGCGGGTCGTCGCCGACACCTTCCTGACGGAGTCGGGCGGGGGCGTGAGCGTCGACGGGAACAAGATCGACGCGCCCTACCGTTTCAAGGTCATCGGCAATCCGCAGGACCTCGAGCCGGCGCTGAACATCCCCGGAGGTGTCGTGCAGACCCTCGAAAAGGAGCAGGCCACCGTGGTCGTGGAGCGATCGGGCAAGATCGTTGTGGACGCCTTGCGAGAGGCGAAGCGGCCTGACTACGCTCGGTCGTCGGCGCCGTGAGCGGGGGGCGCATGGGGGGCGTCCGGCAGGGGCATGAGGTTGCGGGGGGTCGACGCACCGATCGGGTGGTGCGTGGTGGAAACTGTCTGGTGGGCACGGACGTTGTGAAGGTGTCCGGGTCGACCGGTGTAATCAGTCAGGGTTCGTCCTGCCCCACGGGCGGGTCTGTTTCGGTCAAGGGGAATCGCCCGTGAAGTTGTTTGCGAAGTTGTTCGGCAAGAGCCCGCGTGAGGGTGGCGACAACGCGACCGCCCGTCATCGCGCACAGCCTGATGCAGAGGGTCAGCGACCGCTGTTCAGGGACCAGGTGGCTGGTTCGGGCGGTGACGTTCCCGGAGGTCAGGGCGCGGCGTCTGTTGACCCTGCGCAGTCCGGCGGCATAGGTTTCGGCCAACCGTCAGCCTCGAGTACGGGTGGAGGGTTTTCCCCTATGTCGGCCCTGGTGTGTACGAGGTGCGGTAACCGCAACGCGGAGAACAGCCGCTTCTGCTCCAACTGTGGTGCGCCGCTGCGTCCCGGGCTGACGCCCGAGCGTGCGTCGGAGACCACCTCCACGATCTCGATCTCCGGTCTCGAGGCGTATGACTCCGAGGTCACCGGGCAGACGCAGTTGCCGGCGCTCTCGCCCGAGGCGCAGGCCGCCGTCGACGCGCTGCCGGTGGGCTCCGCGCTGCTGGTGGTGCGCCGCGGCCCGAACTCGGGCAGCCGCTTCCTCCTGGACGGCGACCTGACCACGGCGGGCCGTCATCCGCAGAGCGACATCTTCCTGGACGACGTGACGGTGTCGCGTCGCCACGTGGAGTTCCGGCGCAACCCGGACGGCACGTTCAAGGTGGCGGACGTCGGCAGTCTGAACGGCACCTACGTCAACCGGGAGCGGATCGACGAGGTCCCGCTGTCGAACGGGGACGAGGTGCAGATCGGCAAGTACCGGCTGGTCTTCTACGCGAGCCAGCGGGGTTACTGACCCGCCCCCGGGCTCTGTCCGGGGGGATCCGAGGGAAGGTCCATGCTGCAAACACCGAGGGGCGGTGCCGGAGCCGGCACCGCCGCCGCGGACGGTGTGCTGATGAGCATCGGCACCGTGCTGAACGCCCTGCGGGACGAGTTCCCGGACGTCACGATCTCCAAGATCCGCTTTCTGGAGTCGGAGGGCCTCATCGAGCCCCAGCGGACCCCTTCGGGCTACCGCAAGTTCAGCGTGCGCGACGTGGAGCGCCTCGGGCACGTCCTGCGGATGCAGAGGGACCACTATCTGCCGCTCAAGGTCATCCGGGAGCACCTGGAGGCCATGGAGCGCGGCGAGGCCGCTCCGCTGCCGACCGTGGGCAGGCAGCGGGACGGGGAGCACGTCCCGGAGGCGTCGGAAGGGCCCACGGTGGCCCGGATCGGCAGGACCGAGCTGCTGGCGGCCGCGGGCATCGGTGAGTCGGAGCTCGAGGAGTGGGAGTCCTACGGGCTCGTCGCGCCCATCGAGGACGGCGTCTACGACGCCGAGGCGGCCACGGTCGCGGCACTCGTCGCCGAGCTGGGGCGGTTCGGGATCGAGCCGCGCCATCTGCGGGTGATGAAGACGGCGGCCGAACGCGAAGCCGGTCTCGTCGACCAGGTGGTCGCACCGCTCAGGCGGCACCGCAACCCGCAGACCCGGGCGCACGCGGAGGCTCGTACCAAGGAGCTCGCGGGGCTCACGGTCCGGCTGCACGCGGCGCTGGTGCAGAGCGCGCTCGGGGTGCGCCTGCCCTGAGCGGGCGGTTTCGCCCAGGGCGGATCGGTCGCCCGATCCCGGCCCGACTACCCAAACGTCCGGGGCACGGCCTAGGGTTGCTGTGTGAACGAGCTCGATGTCGTAGGTGTCCGGGTCGAGATGCCCTCCAACCAACCGATCGTGCTGCTGCGCGAAGTGGGAGGCGACCGTTACCTCCCCATTTGGATCGGACCGGGGGAGGCGACGGCCATCGCCTTCGCCCAGCAGGGCATGGCCCCGGCGCGACCGCTGACCCACGACCTCTTCAAGGACGTGCTGGAGGCCGTCGGCCAGGAGCTCACCGAGGTGCGCATCACGGATCTGCGGGAGGGCGTCTTCTACGCGGAGCTGGTCTTCGCCAGCGGCGTCGAGGTGAGCGCGCGTCCCTCCGACGCCATAGCGCTGGCCCTGCGCACCGGAACGCCGATCTACGGCAGTGACACGGTGCTCGACGACGCGGGGATCGCCATCCCGGACGAGCAGGAGGACGAGGTGGAGAAGTTCCGCGAGTTCCTCGACCAGATCTCGCCCGAGGACTTCGGCACCAGCAACCAGTAGCGACGCGCGGGGGAGCGCACTCCTGCGGCGACCTGCTCGGAGTGACCCGTCGTCCTCGGCAAATGCCGGTGGCGACTGAGAGCGTCCTACGGCTACTTCTCAGCGCATTCGGCTAGCCTTTCCCCGCGGTGAGGTGCGGGAAACCACTCCTAGGGTGATTATCACTCGGCGTGCCGAGTGTGGCGATCGTTGACGCACCCCTGGCGACTGCCTACCGTCGAGAAGGCAGGTCTAGGACGGAGGTCGGCGTGAGAAGCAGCGGCGACGGTACGGCTGGGGGTGCCCCCGGACTCGGTGTCGGGGGAAGCGGTCCGTACCCTCCCCCAAGCTCTCGGCTGCGCTCGGGCATGGGGTACCCCCAGCAGAGCGGCGCGGCCGATCACGCCCCCCAGCGACCGGCGGCCGTGCCGGGCAGCGGAGGGACGGCGGCCATGGCGTCCGAGCAGATCGGCTATCGCGGCCCGACGGCCTGCGCGGCGGCGGGCATCACCTATCGGCAACTGGACTACTGGGCGCGCACCGGGCTCGTCGAGCCGAGCGTGCGGCCCGCTCACGGGTCCGGCAGCCAGCGTCTCTACAGCTTCCGCGACGTCGTCGTCCTGAAGATCGTCAAGAGGTTCCTCGACACCGGGGTGTCGCTGCAGAACATCCGCAGCGCCGTGCAGCATCTGCGGGAGCGCGGGTTCAGTGACCTGGAGCGGATGACGCTGATGAGCGACGGCGCGACGGTGTACGAGTGCACCTCGCCGGACGAGGTCCACGCCCTGCTGCAGGGCGGTCAGGGAGTGTTCGGGATCGCCGTGGGCGTGGTGTGGCGGGACGTCGAGAGCGCGCTGTCGCAGCTGCACGGGGAGCGCGTCGACACCGGGGAGACGCTCGTCGGGCCCAATCCGGCGGACGAACTGGCGCGCAGGCGCAACCGGGCGGTCTGACGCGTCCTCCCGGCGCGTTCTCGCGGGCGCGGGGCGGTGGTGCGACGTCGATGTCAGTGGTGTGGTGCAGCATCGCAGGTGTGAGAAACGCGCCCACGATCCTGCATCTCGACATGGATGCCTTCTTCGCCCAGGCGGAGCAGGCGTCCAAGCCGAGTCTGCGCGGGAAGGCGGTGGTCGTGGGGGGCCTCGGGCCCCGCGGAGTGGTCGCGACGGCGTCCTACGAGGCGCGGGTCTTCGGAGTCCACTCCGCGATGCCCATGGCCCAGGCGCGCAGGCTGGCGCCGAACGCCGCCTATCTGGTGCCGCGGTTCGCCTTCTACCGGTCGATCAGCGAGCAGGTCATGGCGCTGCTGAGGGCGCTGTCGCCGCTGGTGGAGCCACTGAGTCTGGACGAGGCGTTCGTGGACCTGGAGGCCGGCGGGGCGGCCTGGGACGGGGATTCGGCGCGGCTGGCCGGCGCCAGACTGCGCGCCGACATACGGGCGGTCACCGGTCTCACGGGGTCGGTGGGTCTGGCCTCCTGCAAGATGCTCGCGAAGATCGCCTCGGAGCAGGCGAAACCCGACGGCCTGGTGCTCATCGAGCCGGGCACCGAGCGGCAGCTGCTCGGGCCCATGCCGGTGCGGACGCTGCCGGGGGTGGGTCCTGCCACGGGGGACCATCTGCGGCGGGCCGGGATCACCACGGTCGACGAGATCGCGGAGGCCGGTGAGGACGAACTGGTGCGGCTGCTGGGGAAGGCGCACGGTCATGCGCTCCACGCCATGGCGCTGGCGCGTGACGACCGGCCCGTGGTGGCCGAGCGGGAGACCAAGTCGGTGTCGGTCGAGGACACGTACGACGTCGACATTCACGACCGGGTCCGGGTGGGGCTGGAGGTGCAGCGGCTCGCGGACCGGTGTGTGCGCAGGCTCCGGGAGGCCGGACTGTCGGGTCGGACGATCGTGCTGAAGGTGCGGCGGTATGACTTCTCGACGCTCACCCGGTCCGAGACCCTGCGCGGGCCCACGGACGATCCGGCGGTGATCGGGGAGGCGGCGGCACGGTTGCTGGAGTCCGTGGACACCACGGGCGGGGTGCGGCTGCTGGGCGTGGGCGTCAGCGGTCTGGCGGACTTCACGCAGGAGGACCTGTTCGCACAGGCCGCGGGGGCGCAGGCGGGCGAGTCCGCGCAGGCGCCGAGGGCGGAGCCCGCCGCCGAGGAGCCGGCGTCGACCCTTGCACCGGCTCCGGCGTCGGACCCGGCGCCGGCGGAGCGTCAGTGGCGTCCGGGGCACGATGTGCGGCACGCCGAGCTCGGGCCCGGGTGGGTGCAGGGCAGTGGGCTGGGCCGGGTCACCGTGCGGTTCGAGACGCCGGATTCGCCGCCGGGCCGGGTGCGCACGTTTCGCACCGACGATCCGCGGTTGGCGCCGGCGGACCCGCTGCCGCTGGTGCGGCGAGGGCCGGAGGAGGGCGAGGGGCCGGCGGGCGGTGCGCGGGCACGGTCGCTGGCGCCCGAGAGTCGCACGGAGTGAGGTCGGGGGGCTGTGGGGCCGTTCGGGGGACAGGGGCTGCGGGGCTGCCGGGGTCAGCTGTCGTCCGTGCCCGCCAGCCGGCCGAAGTCGTGGTCCGGCAGCGGGGGAGGGGCCGCCACGTCCAGACCGTAGTGGTGGTAGAGCTGGAGTTCCTGCTCCGGGGAGAGGTGGCGGCCCACGCCGAAGTCCGGGGCGTCCTTGATCAGCGCCCGGTCGAACGGGATGTGCAGGGTCCCCTCGACCAGTTCGCTGGGCTCCAGGGGGACGAAGGCGTCACGGGAGAACAGGCCCGTGCGGATGGCGGCCCACTCCGGCACGCCGGTCGCGTCGTCGAGGTAGACCTCGTCGACGGTGCCTATCTTCGCCCCGTTGCGGTCGAACGCCTTGCGGCCGATCAGGTTGCGCGGATCGATGTCGGTCTGCACGGGCCCTCCTCTTGGTCGCAGCTCGTCCGTAAGGACTACGAAAGAGCACATTGAGGCGAGCGGCCACTCGAGAGGCCCGTTGACCTCGCTGGTAGTCTGGCAACGGCTGCTGACCCCGTGCGGGAGAGTCCTCCGGAGACCACCGGAGGCGCCGAAGGAGCAAATCCTCCCCGGAATCTCTCAGGCTCACGTACCGCATGGACGAGGTCACTCTGGAAAGCAGGGCGGGTGCCGACGGCGTCGACGGTGTCCGCTCTCACCGACGGTGAAAGCCGGTCGTCCGCGGGCGACCGGTGAAGCTCTCAGGTTGAGATGACAGAGGGGGAGGCCGTCCGGGTACCCGCCGTGGTGACCCTCGAAGGTCGTGTCAGACCAGGAGGCCTCCGTAATGACCGCCCATCGCATTCCGCTCTCCGAGCTCGAGCAGGGAATCCCCTTCGAGCAGCGCCACATCGGGCCCGACCACGAGGCGCGGGCCAAGATGCTCGCGCACGTCGGCTACGGCTCGCTCGACGAGCTCACCGCCGCCGCGGTCCCCGACGTGATCAAGAACGCCGACGCGCTGGACCTGCCGGGCGCGCGCACCGAGGCCGAGGTGCTGGCCGAGCTGCGCTCCCTGGCCGACCGCAACCAGGTGCTCGACCCGATGATCGGCCTCGGCTACTACGGCACCTTCACGCCGCCGGTCATCCTGCGCAACGTCATGGAGAACCCGGCCTGGTACACCGCGTACACGCCGTACCAGCCGGAGATCTCCCAGGGGCGGCTCGAGGCCCTGCTGAACTTCCAGACGATGGTCGCCGACCTGACGGGTCTGCCGACCTCGGGTGCGTCGCTGCTCGACGAGGGCACGGCGGCCGCCGAGGCGATGGCGTTGTCCCGGCGCGTGGGGAAGAACCGGAAGGGTCTCTTCCTTATCGACGCGGACGCGCTGCCGCAGACCATCGCCGTGATCGAGACGCGTGCCGAGCCGACCGGCGTCGAGGTCGTCGTCGCCGATCTGAGCGGCGGTATTCCTGCGGAGATCGCGGAGCGCGAGATCAACGGCGTGCTCGTCCAGTACCCCGGCGCCTCGGGCGCGGTGCGGGACCTCAAGGCGCTCATCGACCAGGCGCACGGGCTCGGCGCGCTCGTCACCGTCGCCGCGGACCTGCTCGCGCTGACCCTGCTGAAGTCGCCCGGCGAGCTGGGCGCGGACATCGCGGTCGGCACCACGCAGCGGTTCGGCGTGCCGATGGGCTTCGGCGGGCCGCACGCCGGCTACATGGCGGTGCACGAGAAGTTCGCGCGGAGCCTGCCCGGCCGCCTGGTGGGCGTGTCCGTGGACGCGGACGGGAACAAGGCCTACCGGCTCGCGCTGCAGACGCGTGAGCAGCACATCCGGCGCGAGAAGGCGACGAGCAACATCTGCACCGCGCAGGTGCTGCTGGCCGTCATGGCCGGGATGTACGCGGTCTACCACGGTCCCGACGGGCTGCGGGCGATCGCCCGGCGCACGCACCGGTACGCCGCGATCATCGCCGCTGGGCTCGAGGCCGGCGGCGTCGAGGTGACGCACCGGGCGTACTTCGACACGCTGACCGTGCGGGTGCCCGCGAAGGCCGCCGAGGTCGTCGCCGCGGCGCGGGACCACGGGGTCAACCTGCACCTCGTCGACGCCGACCATGTGGCGCTCTCCTGTGACGAGACCACCGGGCGCGCCCAGGTCGCCGCGGTCTGGGCGGCCTTCGGGGTGGACGGCGACATCGCGTCGCTCGACGCGGCCGTCGAGGACGCCCTGCCCGCCGGGCTGCTGCGGACCGACGACATCCTGACCCACCCCGTCTTCCAGCTGCACCGCTCCGAGACCGCGATGCTGCGCTACCTGCGCCGGCTGGCCGACCGGGACTACGCGCTCGACCGGGGCATGATCCCGCTGGGCTCGTGCACCATGAAGCTCAACGCCACCACCGAGATGGAGCCGGTCACCTGGCCCGAGTTCGGGCAGATGCACCCCTTCGCCCCCGCCGAACAGGCCCAGGGCTACCTGACGCTCATCCGGGAACTGGAGGAGCGGCTCGCGGAGGTCACCGGGTACGACAAGGTGTCCCTGCAGCCGAACGCCGGGTCGCAGGGCGAGCTGGCGGGGCTGCTCGCCGTGCGCGGGTACCACCGGGGCAACGGCGACGAGCAGCGCACGGTGTGCCTGATCCCGTCCTCCGCGCACGGCACGAACGCGGCGAGCGCCGTGATGGCCGGCATGAAGGTCGTCGTCGTGAAGACCGCCGAGGACGGCGAGATCGACGTCGACGATCTGCGCGCGAAGATCGAGCAGTACCGGGACGAGCTGTCGGTGCTGATGATCACCTACCCGTCCACGCACGGCGTGTTCGAGGAGCACGTCGCCGACATCTGCGCCCAGGTGCACGAGGCCGGCGGTCAGGTGTACGTCGACGGCGCGAACCTCAACGCGCTCGTCGGGCTCGCCAAGCCGGGGCACTTCGGCGGCGACGTCTCCCATCTGAACCTGCACAAGACGTTCTGCATCCCGCACGGCGGCGGCGGTCCGGGCGTCGGGCCGGTGGCCGTGCGGTCGCATCTGGCGCCGTATCTGCCGAACCACCCGCTGCAGCCCGCCGCGGGGCCGGAGACCGGCGTGGGGCCGATCTCGGCGGCTCCGTGGGGCTCCGCGGGGATCCTGCCGATCTCCTGGGCGTACGTGCGGCTCATGGGCGGTGAGGGCCTCAAGCGGGCCACGCAGGTGGCCGTGCTGAGCGCCAACTACGTCGCCAAGCGGCTGGAGCCGCACTACCCGGTGCTCTACAACGGTCCGGGCGGGCTGGTCGCGCACGAGTGCATCATCGACCTGCGCCCGTTGACCAGGACGACGGGTGTGACCGTGGACGACGTCGCCAAGCGGCTCATCGACTACGGGTTCCACGCGCCGACGATGTCGTTCCCGGTGGCGGGGACGCTGATGATCGAGCCGACCGAGTCCGAGGACCTGATCGAGCTCGACCGGTTCTGCGACGCGATGATCGCCATCCGCGCGGAAATCGAGAAGGTCGGCGCGGGCGCGTGGCCGGCCGACGACAACCCGCTCGTCGGCGCTCCGCACACCGCGGCCGCGCTCGGCGGCGACTGGGAGCACGCGTACTCGCGTGACGAGGCGGTCTTCCCCGGCGGGGTGTCCGCCGCCGACAAGTACTGGCCGCCGGTGCGCCGTGTCGACCAGGCCTTCGGCGACCGCAACCTGGTCTGCTCGTGCCCGCCGCTGGACGCGTACGAGGACTGATCCGGAGCGAGTGAGGGGCCCCGTCCGTCACGGACGGGGCCCCTCGTCGTTCTACGCCGTCGCCAGGGACACCTCGGTCGACTTGATCAGCGCGATGACGTCGGAGCCCACGAACAGACCGAGGTCGATCGCCGCCTCCTTGGTGATCGCCGCGGTGAGTTCGCCGCCGTCCACGGTGATCTTCACCGAGGCCATGACCGAGCCGAGGACGAGGCCGGTGATGGTGCCGGGCAGCCGGTTGCGGATCGAGAGGCCGGCCACCTGGCCGGTGGAGAGGGAGACCTCCGTCGACTTCACCAGGGCGTGGACGGCGGCGCCGGGCGCGAGGGCGAGTTGCTCCGATGCCTCCAGGGTGATGGCCGCCGTGAGGTGCTGGCCCCCGTCGAGGCGGATCTTCACGAGGGCCATGACCTGGCCGGGTTGGACGGCGGTGACGGTGCCGGGAAGCTGGTTGCGGATGCTCAAGCTCATGGGCGTCAACGGTACGGCCCTCGCGGTCTTTTGGCGGGTATGCCCGCTCTGTGCCGCCTTCGGTCACACCCGGTCGATGTGTACGTTTGTCGACTTCACGCGGGCCGTCGCCTCCATGCCCACCTCGAGTCCGAGTTCCTCGACCGCCTCCCGGGTCAGCAGGGACACCAGGCGGTGCGGGCCGGCCTGGATCTCCACCTGGGCGGCCACGTCACCCAGCTTGATCGCGGTGACGATGCCGGGGAAGGCGTTGCGGACCGAGGTGCGGGGGGTGTCGTCCTCCGCGCCGCCCGATCGGGCGAGTTCCACGGAGAAGGCGGCGAGGGCCCTGCCGTCCACGAGGCGTCGTCCGGTCTCGTCGCGATGGGTCGACACGCGGCCGGCGTCCGCCCAGCGGCGCGCCGTGTCGGGGCTGACGCCGAGCAGTCGTGCCGCCTGGCCGATCGTGTAGCTCTGCATGCGGTCACCCTAGGGCCGCGAGGCGGTCCGGCGGACGCGGGGCCGGTGCGGCGAGTGCCGGTCGACGGGGTGTGGCGGACGCCGGGGTGTGGCGGACGCCGATGGGGGCGATCGGCACGGTGGTGCCGCGGTGTCTCCTGGCCGAGAGGTGCGGGCCCCTGGTCCGGCCCCGTTCGGCTTCCGCCGCGCCTTCCCGGCTGTCGTTCGGCACCGGTAAGGCTCATCTCGGCCATTCTGTCACGTCGATCTCCACTCCGTAACGTTCGCCGTGTGATCCGAATGTTTCGCTGCCTCTTGAGGTCTACCGGGGCCTCCATGGGTGGCCTTTCATGAACAGGCCTCTGGATTCTCTGTGTTCAAGGGGTTGCCACCCGTCGAAAGGTGTCTCTAGGGTGCGGCAGCAGCGAACCTTTCTGGATCTGGTTCGAAACTTTCGATCTCTCAAGGAGCGCATGATGGGCGACCCGGCACTCTCCCGCCGAGGCTTCCTGGCGGCCTCCGCCGCGGCCGGTCTGGGCATGACGGCACTGAGCGCCTGCGGCGGCGACTCGGACGGGGGGTCGTCGTCGGGGACGACCACCATCGAGTGGTGGAACATCTCCACCACTCAGCCGACCAAGGACGTGTGGGCCGCACTGGCCAAGCGGTTCGAGGCGCAGAACCCCAAGGTGAAGGTCAAGATCGTCCAGTTGGAGAACGACGCCTACAAGTCGAAGATGACGGCGCTGACCGCCTCGGGGAAGCTCCCCGACATCTTCCACACCTGGGGCGGGGGTGTCCTGAAGCAGCAGGTCGACGCCGGGCTCGTCGAGGACCTCACCGACCGGGCCAAGGGCTGGGGCGAGGGCCTGCTGTCGGTCGCCCGGGAGCCGTATCTGATCGACGACAAGGCCTACGGCATACCGTTCGACATCGGCATGATCGGCTTCTGGTACAACAAGGCGCTCTTCAAGCAGGCCGGCGTCAGCGCGCCCCCCACCACCTGGAGCGGCTTCCTCGACGCCGTCCGCAAGCTCAAGGCCGCCGGAATCACCCCGCTCGCCCTGGCCGGCAAGGAGAAGTGGCCCGGCATGTACTACTGGGCCTACCTCGCGATGCGCACCGCCGGCGTCGACGCCCTGCAGAAGGCCGGGGACGACAAGGACTTCACCGGTGACGGATTCGTCCAGGCCGGACAGCACCTGCAGAACCTCGTGGATCTGCAGCCGTTCCAGAAGGGCTTCCTCGGCGCCGCTTACTCCAGCCCCACCGGGCAGGCGGCGGCCGTCGGCAACGGCAAGGCGGCGATGGAACTCATGGGCCAGTGGGCGCCGGTCGTGGAGGCCGACGCCGGCAAGGGACTCGGCGCGAACCTCGGGTTCTTCCCGTTCCCGGCGGTCGAGGGCGGCAAGGGCGTGATCACCGAGGTGTTCGGCGGCGGCGGAGGGCACGCCCTGCGCAAGGGCGCCCCGCAGGCCGCAGTCGACTTCCTGAAGTTCTTCGCCTCCGCCGCCACGGACACCGAGCTGGTCAAGAAGACCGGTGTGCTGCCCGTCGTCCCGGCCGCCGAGAGCGCCCTGACCGACCCGAACATCAAGGCCGTGCAGGCGCAGCTGAAGGGCGCCACCGGCTTCCAGCTCTACCTCGACCAGGCGTACGCGCCCGCCCTCGGCCAGGAGGTCAACGACAGCGTCGCCGCCCTGATCTCCGGTTCGAAGTCACCGAAGCAGGTCAGCGAGTCGATCACCAAGGTCGCGAAGGAAGAGCAGTAGTCGGCGATGACCTCCACCTTCCTCCCGGACAAGCGCAGCGGTCCGGACGTCGAACCCGCGCCGCCGGCCGTCGCCGCGCGGCGTGCGCGGGCTCGCCGACGGACCCTGCACTGGCTCACCGCCGTCGGCTTCCAGGTGCCCGCGCTGCTGCTGTTCGGCACGCTCGTGCTGCTGCCGATGCTGTTCGCGGTGTACGCCGCCTTCTTCCGCTGGGGCGGCTTCGGCATGCCCGAGGACTTCGTCGGCGGCGACAACTTCACCCGGCTGTTCGAGGACCCGGTGTTCCTCGGCGACCTGTGGCGCTGCGTGCTGCTGGTCGGCCTCTCGCTCCTGCTGCAACTGCCGTTCGCGCTGGCCCTCGCCGTCGCGCTGAACCAGAAGATCCGCGGCCGGGCCGTCTACCGGATGCTGTTCTTCGCGCCGTACATCCTCTCCGAGGCCATCACCGGCGTGCTGTTCAGCATGATCTTCGCCCCGGACGCCGGCCTGGCCGACCACGTGCTCGGCGCCGTCGGACTGGACGGCTTGGGCGGGCAGTGGTTCGCCGACCCCTCCACCGTCATGGCCACCCTCTTCCTGGTCATGACGTGGAAGTACTTCGGCTTCCACATGATGCTCTACCTGGCCGGACTGCAGTCCATCCCGGCCGAGCTGACCGAGGCGGCCCTGATCGACGGGGCCGGCCCCTGGCAGCGCTTCCGCAACGTCACCCTGCCGCTGCTCGCGCCGACCCTGCGGATCAGCGTCTTCCTGTCGGTCATCGGCGCGATCCAGCTCTTCGACCTGGTGTGGGTCGTCACCGCGGGCGGTCCCGACCACCACTCCGAGACGATGGCCGTGACCATGTTCCAGTACGGCTTCAAGCGCTACCAGGTCGGCTACGCCAGCGCGATCAGCGTCGTCATGTTCGGCATCTGCCTCGTCTTCGCCCTCGCCTACCAGCGGTTCGTGCTCCGCCGAGACCTCCAGGGCGCCACCACGACCATGCGAGGAGGCGGCGCGTGAGCATCGCCAAGACCGACCGCCGCACGAACCCCGGGACGCGGCGGAGCGCGCGCGGGACCGGCCGGAACCTGCCGCTGCACCTCGTCCTCGGGCTCGTCGGCCTGGTGATGGCCGTGCCCCTCGTGTACGCCGTGCTGTCCGGGTTCAAGTCCACCGACCAGCTCTCGCGCAACCCCATCGGCCTGCCCGACCCGTGGGTGCCGTCCAACTACACCGACATCCTCGGCGACGGCTCGTTCTGGCGACTGGTCGGCAGCAGCACCCTCATCGCGGTGGGGACGACCCTGGTCGTCGTCTCGGTGTCCGCGCTCGCGGCGTTCTCCTTCGCCCGGTTCGCCTTCCGGGGCAGGGAGCTGCTGTTCACCCTGTTCACCATGGGGCTGATGTTCCCGTTCGCGGTGGCGGCCCTGCCCCTGTTCCTGCTGCTGCGCTCCATCGGCCTGCTGGACAACCCCCTCGGGGTGATCCTGCCGCAGGCCGCGTTCGGACTGCCGATGACGATCGTCGTCCTGCGCGGCTTCTTCCGTGAGATACCCGCCGAGCTGGAGGAAGCGGCCACCCTGGACGGCTGCGGTCCGCTCGGCTTCTTCTGGCGGATCCTGCTGCCCATGGCCAGGCCGGCCCTCGGCACGGTCTCCGTCCTCGCCGTGGTCGGCAGCTGGAACAACTTCCTGCTGCCGCTGCTGGTGTTCAACGAACCCACCTGGTGGACCATCCCGATCGGGGTCCAGCAGTTCCAGGGGCAGTACTCGGCCGAGTACGCGCGCGTCTTCGCCTATCTCGTCCTCGCCATGGTCCCCGCCCTGGCCTTCTACTCCGTCGCCGAGCGCCAGCTCGTCGGCGGCCTCTCCGCCGGCGCCACGAAGGGATGACCCGCGCCCCCGGACCCGTACGGCTCGCCCACCCGCCCACCGTGAGGAGTCGCACCATGCCCAGCACCGCCCGCACCCGGTTCAGACTCGCCGGCGCCCTCGCCACCGTCCTGGTCGCCGCCGGCGTGGTCACCGGACCGGCCGCACAGGCCCACGAGCAACCCGCGCACGGAAAACCGTCCCGCGCCACCCTCGCCGACCTCGCCCAGCGCCACGGCCGCTACTTCGGCAGCGCCACCGACAACCCCGAACTCACCGACACCGCCTACACGAAGATCCTGGGCCACGAGTTCGACATGATCACCCCGGGCAACGGCATGAAGTGGTACGCCACCGAGCCCCAGCAGGGCGTCTTCGACTGGACCGCCGGCGACCAGATCGCAGACCTCGCGCGCGCCCACCACCAGAAGGTGCGCGCCCACACCCTGGTCTGGCACAGCCAGCTGCCGGACTGGCTGACGGCCAAGCAGTGGACGGCCGACGAGCTGCGGGCCGTGCTGAAGAACCACATCCAGACCGAGGTCCGCCACTACCGGGGCAAGGTCTACGCCTGGGACGTCGTCAACGAGGCGTTCAACGAGGACGGCACCTACCGCGAGACGGTCTTCTACAAGACCCTCGGCCCCGGCTACATCGCCGACGCCCTGCGCTGGGCGCACCAGGCCGACCCGAGGGCGAAGCTCTACCTCAACGACTACAACATCGAGGCCGTCGGCCCGAAGAGCGACGCCTACTACGCCCTCGCCCGGCAGCTGAAGGCGCAGAAGGTCCCGCTCGACGGCATCGGTCTGCAGGCCCACCTCGCCCTGCAGTACGGCTATCCCACGACCCTCGAGAACAACCTCCGCCGCTTCTCACGGCTCGGCCTGGACACCGCGCTCACCGAGGTCGACGTCCGGATGCTGCTGCCCGCGACCGAGGAGAAGCTGGCCCAACAGGCCGACTGGTACCGGGACATGACCAAGGCGTGCCTCGCGGTGCGGCGATGTGTCGGCATCACGATCTGGGACTACACGGACAAGTACTCGTGGATTCCGGCGTTCTTCCCCGGCGAGGGCGCGGCCCTGCCCTGGGACGAGCAGCTCGCGCCGAAGCCGGCGTACCAGGCGATCCGGGAGGCGCTCAGCTAGCCCCACGGGGCTGCGCGGTGCTGGCCCGCACCACCAGCTCCGTGCCCAGTTCCACCCGCGGCGAGTCGGGGCGCTCGCCGCGGGCCAGGCTCAGGACCGTGCGGACGGCGAGTTTGCCCATCTCGGCCAGGGGCTGACGGACGGTGGTCAGGGGCGGGGCCGACCAGCGGACCTCCGGCAGGTCGTCGAAGCCGACCACGCTCATGTCCTCCGGGGTGCGCAGACCGCGCCGGCGCAGCGCCTCGATCGCCCCGAGCGCCATCTGGTCGCTGGCCGCGAACACCGCGGTCGGCGGTTCGGGCAGGTCGAGCAGGGCGTTGCAGCCGGTGAAGCCCGACTCGGGGTGGAAGTCCCCGGGGACGACGAGGGCGTCGTCGACGGCGAGGCCGGCCGCCTCCAGGGCGGCGCGGTAGCCGTCGAAGCGGGCGCGCGAGCACAGCAGCCGGGACGGGCCCGCGATCAGGCCGATCCTGCGGTGGCCCAGCGACAGCAGGTGCTCGGTGGCCGCGAGGCCGCCGGACCAGTTGGCCGCGCCGACGGTCGCCGTGTCGGCGGCGGGGGAGCCGGTCGGGTCGACGACGACCAGGGGAACGCCCAGCACGCGCAGCTGCTCGTGGAGGGTGGGCTCCAGGGCCGAGGTGACCAGGACGACGCCGTCGGAGGCGCGCGAGCGCAGGTTGCGCATCCACTCGCGGGCATCGCCCGAGCGTCCGTGGATCGCCGACACCACCGTGCCGACCCCGGCGGCGTGGGCGGCCTCCTCCACACCGCGGATGATCTCCACCGCCCACGGGCTGTCGAGGTCGTTGAAGACGAGGTCGAGCAGGGAGGCGCGGGTCGGCGCCGAGGCGGGGCGCTTGCGGTAGCCGTGCAGCTGCAGCAAGTCCTCGATCCGGGCCCGGGTCCGCGGCGACACGTCGGAGCGGCCGTTGACGACCCGGGACACGGTCGGCACCGAGACGCCGGCCTGCCGGGCGATCTCCGTGATCGTGACCCTGACCTCGATCCGGGACGCGGGCGTCGCATCGTCCGTCGTCACTGCCCACCTCCGCCGTATCCGCTCCGGGCGCCGCCGCCGAAACTTCCAGGAGTCTTCCGGAAAAAACGCCGCCGCGGGAGACGTTCACGCCGTCGTGTCGTGCGGAGACCGGCGGGTTACCCGCAGTGACCGGCGGTCGACACGCGTGGGGGCCGGTTCGCAGTGGTCGCTGCGGCCGGCCCCTCGAGTCTGCGGACGGCGGTCCCGCGCCGTCCGTGGGTACTGCGCCCGTCCGGTCGTCGCCGGGCGGGAGGCCTAGGCGGCGGTCACGACCCGGTGGGGGGCGATGACCTGGCCGTCCGGCAGGAGCTCACCGGTGTCCTCGAAGAGCAGGACGCCGTTGCACAGCAGGCTCCAGCCCTGTTCCGGGTGGTGCGCCACGAGGCGGGCGGACTCCCGGTCGGCTGAGGTCGCTGGCGGGCACGGTGGCTGGTGCTGGCACATGGGTGGGAACTTCCGCTCTGGCGTGAGGTGTGAGATGGATGTGGTGTCTGTCCCGCGGCGTGAAACGTCGTTCATGGCCGCCCCCCGTTGTGATAAGTCGGTCGGAACCAGTGTTGCCCCACGGACGTCGATCCGCAGGGATTTCGCGTCACCGCTTCTCACAGGTTCATGACGCGTCACCCGCGCGGGCGGTTCATCGCCACCGCACCGTCCCTTCGGGTGGTTCCCGATGGCCGGATGGGGCTACGTCGGCTTCTGGTCCGGCGGTGCGCAGCGCCGTACCCCGTCGCCGGGCCGCGGCGACGGGGTACGGGGGGCCGGTGCGGGGGCCGCAGCGGTCAGGCGGGTGAGCCGAGCAGCGGGGGCGGGGCGGGCGTGACGCGGAGGGTGAGCACCGGGAGCAGCTCGGCCACCCGGTGCGGGCGGTGGGCGGCGATCCCGGGCGGCGCAGGGGCCAGCGGAACCAGCAGGTCGGCCGGATCGGGATGACCGGTGGTGCCGTCCGATGCGCTGTCGCCGTGCAGCCACAGGGTGAGCATGTACAGCCCCGGCACCGACAGCAGCCGTGCCTGGCAGTTCTGGGCGACCGACTCGGCCTGGCGCAGGGCCCGCTCCGTGGAGGCGATGTACGGGCCTTCGAAGAAGTGTGAGAACGCCCAGCCGTCGGGGGTGAGCCGGGTCTCGGCGGCGGCCACGGCCCGGTCGCCGCAGCGGATCAGGAAGCGCCAGCCGGCCAGCCGGGTCGCGGCCAGGCCTTCCGGGGTGATCGCGTCCAGGACGTGCAGAGGCAGAGGGAGGTCGGGGACGGCGTCCTGCTGGGCGGTGCGCAGGGACGGCGTACGGGCCTCGCGGACGGCGGTGGGGGAACCGAGTGCCGTGAGGACCGAGCGCAGGGCGGGCGCGGGAGCCGGGGGGACATGCAAAGGCATGGTGGGTCGCCTCTCAATTCGACAGGCACGGTGGCGCGAGGGCGTGGGCGGACGGCGCTGTCAGCTAGCTCTCTCGAGGTCGGAGAGGCGGGGGCCCGGTCCGGGGGAGGTGCGGGGGTGCGCGAGCGGCCTGCCGTCTCCTCGACGACAGGCTCCTTCGACCGTGGGCGCCAACCTTCTCTGCCTTGTTTGTGGAGTTTATACGACACGTGTTCAGACGGTGTTTCGTCTAGTCGATTCCGGGACACTCGGCAAGTGTTCTGCCGGTCGGCGATACGTGTGAAAAATCCCGATTCCGAGCAGGGTCGCTCCTCGATGACCTCAGGTGGTGCCGCGCCGGACGGTCGGCCCATTCTCATCGGAGTTTTTCACGAGTTCCGGATTTCAACCGACGGGCGTCGGGCGTCTTGCCCGGTGAATGTGCCACCGGTTACTTCCGGTGGCTTCGGGCCGGTGCAGTGGCCGATGCCTCCCATCGCGGACGTTATCGATCGGCAGGGCTGGGCATCATTGCACCTGACCCCGGGACCACCGGCGGCCGCGCTGTCGGCCCGCCACGCGAGGAAGGACGCTTCGATGGGGGAGAAGGTCGTGGCAGGCGCGTTCGACCTGTCCGATCGTCAGGACTACCGGGACAAGCTCCGGAAGTGTCTGACGGGGCTCGAGCGGCTCCTGGCCCAGAAGCGCTTCGATCGGCCCAAGAACTTCATGGGTCTCGAGATCGAACTGAATCTCGCGGGTGCCGACGGCCTGCCGAAAATGCTGAATGGCGAGGTGCTGGAGCGGATCGCGAGCCGCGATTTCCAAACAGAACTCGCCATGTTCAACCTGGAAGTCAACATAGCTCCACACCGATTGGACGGCCGGGTATTCGATCGACTTGCGGAGGAAATCAGTACGTCACTGGCATATGCCCACCGAAAGGCGGGCGAGGTCGACGCCGGAATCGTGATGATCGGTATTCTGCCGACTCTCGACCGTGACGACCTGGTCTCGTCGAACCTGTCGGACGTCGATCGCTACACCCTTCTCAACGACCAGATCGTGGCCGCCCGCGGAGAGGACTTCGTCCTGGAGATCGACGGGGTGGAGCGGCTGTCGTGCACCTCGAAGTCGATCGTGCCGGAGGCGGCCTGCACCTCCGTGCAGCTGCACCTGCAGGTGACGCCGGGCCGTTTCGCGGCCGTGTGGAACGCGGCGCAGTCGGTCGCCGCCGCGCAGATCGCCGTCGGCGCCAACTCGCCCTTCCTGTTCGGCCACGAGCTGTGGCGGGAGTCGCGGCCCCCGCTCTTCCAGCAGGCGACCGACACCCGGCCGCCGGAACTCCAGGCCCAGGGCGTACGGCCGCGGACGTGGTTCGGGGAGAAGTGGATCAGCTCGGCACAGGAGCTGTTCGAGGAGAACGTGCGCTTCTTCCCGCCGCTGCTGCCCATCTGCGACGACGAGGAACCGCTCGACGTCCTCGACGCGGGAGGCGTCCCCTCGCTCGCCGAACTCGTCCTGCACAACGGCACGATCTACCGCTGGAACCGGCCCGTCTACGGCATCGCCGACGGCGTCCCGCACCTGCGCGTGGAGAACCGCGTCCTGCCCGCCGGACCGACCGTGACCGACGTGATCGCGAACGCGGCCTTCTACTACGGCGTCGTCCGGGCCCTGGCGGAGGAGTCCCGGCCGGTGTGGTCCCGGCTGCCGTTCGAGACGGCCGAGGCCAACTTCGACGCGGCGTGCCGGCACGGGATCGAGGCCCGGCTGCTGTGGCCGCGGCGCGGGCGGCTGGGCGGCCTGGTCGAGGTGGACGCGGTGAGTCTCGTACGGGACGAGCTGCTGCCCCTGGCCGAGGCGGGGCTGGACGCCTGGGGGATCGAGCCGGCCGACCGCGATCTGTACCTGGGAGTCATCGAGGAGCGGTGCCGGCGACGGACCAACGGGGCGTCCTGGCAGGTGGCGACCTTCCACCGGGCGGTGGAGGCCGGGCTTTCGCGGGACGCCGCGCTGGCGGCGACCACGCGGCAGTACGCGGAGCTGATGCACGCCGGCGACCCCGTGCACACCTGGCCCGTGGGGCTGCCCGAGCTTGCGCCGAGCGCCTGACGCCTGAACCGTTCAGTGCCTGACGTCCGAGTACGGGGGTCGCTGCCGCCTGCCCCGCACGGATCGGGCAAGCTGTGACCTCCCACGACGGTGACGTCCCTGCCGGGCGGTCGACGGCGGCCCTGCGCCGCGCGGCCCCCGCGCAACGCAGGAGCGGTCCGTACGGGGCGCCCGTCCCCCGTCGTCCTGCGACGCACGGCCTTCACAGCTTCGTTCGAGAGCCTGGCGGGGCGGGGCAGCGGTGGGACGGGGTCACGCAACCGGAGGCAGGTGTGCAGGTGGAGGCAGGGTCGTTGGCTGATTCTTTTCCGCGGGAACAGCTCTCGCGACGGATTTTCCGTGACGAGACGCTGCTCGTCCTGGGGCTCTCGCTCGGTGCGAGCGGTGTGTCGGCACTGATCAGTTTCGTCGGCTCGGTCACCAAGCCGGGGGGCCTGAAGGATCAGGCGGCGACCCTCAACGCCTCCGCCGCGCCCGGCCGGCCGTGGCTCGATCTCGCCTGGCAGCTGTTCGGGATCGCCACGGCGCTGATCCCGGTGGCCCTCGTCGCGCACTTCCTGCTGCGCGAGGGCCAGGGTCTGCGCACGCTCGGCTTCGACCGCACCCGGCCCTGGCCGGACCTGGGCCGCGGGGCGGCCGTCGCGGCGGTGATCGGCAGCACCGGCATCGCCTTCTATCTGGCGGCCCGGGGGCTCGGCTTCAATCTGACGGTGGTGCCGGAGGCGCTGCCCGACGTGTGGTGGAAGTACCCGGTGCTGGTGATGTCCGCGCTGCAGAACGCGATCCTCGAAGAGGTCATCGTCGTCGGGTATCTCCTGCGCAGGCTCGGCCAGTTGGGGTGGACGCCGGGCACCGCGCTGGTGGCCAGCGCCGTGCTGCGCGGCTCGTACCACCTCTACCAGGGCATCGGCGGCTTCATCGGCAACATGGTGATGGGCGTGGTGTTCGTCCACCTCTACCGGCGCTGGGGCCGGGTGGGGCCCCTGGTGGTGGCGCACTCGTTGCTCGACATCGGGGCCTTCGTGGGATACGCGCTGCTGGCGGGGAAGGTGGGGTGGCTGCCCACGGCGTGAGCAGTGAGCCGTGGGCCGCGGGCTCAGGTCAGCAGCTCGCCCTCGATGACGGTGACCGCGCGGCCCGTCAACAGAGTGCGGTCCCCGCTCAGTTCGGTCCGCACGAGGCCGGAGCGCGGGGAGGCCTGCAGGCCGGTCAGCGCCGTGCGGCCGAGCAGGCCGGACCAGTACGGGGCGAGCGCGGTGTGAGCGCTGCCCGTCACCGGGTCCTCGTCGATGCCGACGTTCGGGAAGAAGCAGCGGGAGACGAAGTCGTATCCCCGGGCGGGCTCCTCGGCGCGTGCGGTGGCGATCACGCCGCGGCGCGAACAGGCGCCGAGCGCCCTGTGGTCCGGCCGCAGGGCCCGTACCGTCTTCTCGTCGGCCAGCTCGATCAGCAGGTCGCCGACGTGCGGGCCGGTGTCGAGGCAGGCGAGCGGTTCGGCGCCCAGTGCTCCCGCGAGGGCTGCCGGGACGTCCACCGAGGTCAGCGGGGCGGTCGGGAAGTCCAGGGTGATCGAGCCGTCCTCGGCGGGTGTGGCCACGAGGACGCCGCTGCGGGTGGCGAACCGCACCGGGCCGGTGTGCACGCCCGTCGTGTGCAGCACGTGGGCCGTGGCCAGCGTGGCGTGTCCGCACAGGTCGACTTCGGTGGCGGGGGTGAACCAGCGCAGGGCCCAGTCCGCGTCGCCGCCCTCGGGGAGGGGATGGGCGAACGCCGTCTCCGCGTGGTTGATCTCCCGGGCCACGTCCTGGAGCCGGCTGTCCCCTGGGAAGGCGTCCAGGAGCAGGACCCCGGCCGGGTTGCCGGCGAAGGGGCGGTCGGTGAAGGCGTCGACGATTCGCATCCGCATGCCGTGACGTTACGAGGCGGGCGGCGCGGTCGGCCAAGGCCAATCCACGGTGTGTGGCCCGGTTTTGGGTGTGCCGGCGGCCGGGGACGCCGAGGCCGCGACGGGCGGGCCCGCGCGTGGATCCCGCGCGTGGATCCCGCCCGCCGATCCACCACCCCCGGCACCCGTACCGTTCGGCGTCGTCGCAGGTCGGCCGCATCGTCGTCGCAGGCGTCCGCACCTGCCCGCAGGGCTCTCGTGGAGCGCCCTCGGCACAACCCTGGGATGCTCGGAGGAGCGTTACGCATGACCTGACGACCTGGGCGGTGAGCGCCATGGCCGGGCTCGAGGAGAACGACGCGCGACCGACGGGCCCGTTCGTGCCGGCGGGCCCCTATTCGGATCCCCAGGGAGATCCGTTCCTGCGCACGCGGTTCGTCGTCCCGGCCCGTCCGGTGACGTTTCTGCGGCGCGAGCGGCTGGCCGGACACCTCGACGGGGCTCTTCAGACGCCGCTGACCATGGTCAACGGCGCGGCGGGCGCCGGAAAGACCCTGCTGGTCGCCGACTGGGCCGCGGCACGTGAGCATCCCGTCGCCTGGCTCACCACCGACGCGGCGGGACAGGGCCCCGGCATGCTGTGGGCGTACCTGCTCGAGGCCCTGCGCGCCGCCGGAACCGAACTGCCCGCCGACATCGGCTGCCCCGCGGACGCGAGCCAGGTGCCCGCCGCGCTGCTGGCCCGGGTGGCCGCCGAGCTGAGCGCCCGGGACCGTCCCGTGATCGTCGTGCTCGACGAGTACGACCGGGTCGTCGCCCCGGAGGTCGCCGAGCAGCTGGAATTCGTCCTGCGCCACGCGGGCGGAGGCCTGCGCCTGATCCTGGTCACCCGCACCGAGCCGCTGCTGCCGCTGCACCGCTACCGGGCGGCCGGTGAGCTGACGGAGATCAGGGGAGCGGAGCTGGCCTTCACCGGCGAGGAGGCGGCCGAGCTGCTGGAACTGCACGGACTGCGGCTCCCGGCGCACGCGGCGCAGGCGCTGGTGGACCGCACCCGCGGCTGGGCCGCGGGCCTGCGGCTGTGCGCCCTCGCCGCGCGCGAGAGCACGGATCCGGAGACGTACCTGAAGAAGTTCGAGGCCGATCGCACGGCGGTCGCCGACTTCCTGCTCGCGGAGGTGCTCCGGCGGCAGCCTCCCGAGACGCAGGACCTGCTGCTGCGGGTCAGCGTCCTCGACCGGTTCCGTCCCGGGCTGGTGAACGCGCTCACCGGGCGCACCGACGCCGAGCCGATCCTGGCCGGGCTGCACCGGGAGAACGCGTTCGTCGAGCACCTGGAACAGGACTGGTACCGCCTGCATCCGCTGTTCGCGGAGATTCTCCGTGCCCATCTGCGCGTGCGCTCGCCCGGTCTCGAGCCCGAACTGCACCGGCGCGCCGCGCACTGGCTGCGCGGCTCCGGATCCCTCGCGGCGACCCTGAACCACGGCGCGGCCGCGGGTGACTGGGAGTTCGCCGCGGGCGCGCTGGTCGACGACCTCGCGATCGGCTGGCTCTTCACCGGACTGCGCGTCGACGCGCTCGCCGAGCTGTTCGCCGGGATGGGGCCGGAGGCGGCGAGCCCCGCCGCCCACCTCGTCCGCGCGGCCCGCGAGCTGTCCCTGCACGAGCTCGAACGCGGCCAGGCGCATCTGCGTCACGCGGAACGGACGCTGGACGAGGCCGGGCGCGGGCTGCTGGAACCGGCACGCGCCGGGACCGATCCCACGGAGGAGCGGACCGAGCTGGCGGCGGCACGGCTGAGCTGCGCGCTGCTCGAGGCGCTGGCCGCCCGGCTGACCGGCGCGCCCGCCCGGGCCGAACTGGCCGCCGCGGCGGCCGACACGCTCCGCCACGAGGTTCCCGCCCAGCTGCTGGGGAAGCATCCCGAGCTCACCGCACTGCTGCTGGCCCACCTGGGGTCGGCGCGACTGTGGGCCGGCCGGTTCGAGGAGGCGTGCGCCGCCCTGACGAGCGTGGCCGACTCCGCCGCGGGGGCCGCCACGGCACTCGCACGCGAGGACGCCCTGGGCCGGCTGGCCCTGATCGACTACCTCGACGGCTGGCCGGGCAGAGCGGAACGCAGGGCGCGGGCCGCCGCGGCCGAGACCGAGCGGTACGGCCTGCCCCAGGCGTCCGGCTCCGGCATGGCGCGGCTGGTCCTGGCCGCCGTGGCCGTCGACCGCGACGACCTGGCCCGGGCCCGGACGCTGCTCGACGAGACCGCCGAGTCGCCCTCCGCGTGGCGCGACCCGGTCATGGAGTCGGTCCGGGCCATCGCCGCCGCCCGGCTGCACCTGGCCAGGGGCGACACCAGGGCGGCGCTCGCCGTGGCGGAGCCGGCCGTCGCGGCCGCCGTGCCCTCACCCTGGGCGCAGGGGCAGACGGCGCTCGTCGCGTCCGCCGCGCATCTCGCCGCGGGGCGTCCCGAGACGGCGGTCGACGTGCTTCTGGCGGTCCCCGACGCGCAGCCGGCCTGCGAGGTCGCTGCCGCCCGCGCCCAGCTGGCCGCCGGACGGCCGGAGGCGGCGATCGACCTGCTCGACGCCGTGCGCCGGGAGGGACGCTCCGGGCCGGCGGTGATCGTCCGGGCCCTGTTGGTGCGGGCGCAGGCGGCGAGCGAGGCCGGGGACGCGGCCGCCGCGCACGCACTCGTCGGCCAGGCCCTGCGCGAGGCGCGCCGCGACGGCCTGCGCCGGCCCTTCGCCGAGGCCGGCCCGTGGATCCGCCGCTTCCTCGCCCCGGCGTCGCTGCGGGGGACGGCAGGGGACTGGCTCCACCCGGGCGTGCAGCCCTCCGACGACCGGCCACCGCCGCTGGTGGAGGAACTGAGCGGACGCGAACGGGACGTGCTGCGCAGGTTGGCCCTGACGATGTCCACGGAGGAGATCGCCGCCGACCTGTTCGTGTCCGTGAACACGGTCAAGACGCACCTCAAGAGCGCCTACCGGAAGCTGGCCGTCAACCGCCGCAACGAGGCGGTGCGCCGGGCCCGCGAGCTGGACCTGCTCTGACGCCGACGCCGTCCCTGCGGGGCGGGGCGGGGTGGTATGGAGGCGAGGCGGGATGAGACGAGGGCGGCCCCGCGCGGGGAGGGCGGACGGACGGCCGTCGGCGGCGAGGGCGACGGCCGTCGCGGGCCCGCCCGACTGCTCCTGGGACGGACGACGACCCGGGGCTGTTCCATCCCGGATTCGCCCGTGGTGGGTGAGGCGACGGCGGGGCGGCTCGGCTTCCATGAACCTGTGGACACCGTGACCCGCTGGCGCGCTCTGATCGTCCTGGGCACCGCCCAGTTCCTGATGGTCCTGGACACCTCCGTCATGAACGTCTCGATCAGCCAACTGGTCGAGGACTTCGACACCGAGGTGACGGCCATCCAGGCGGTCATCACCCTGTACGCCCTGGTGATGGCGGCCTTCATGATCATCGGTGGCCGGCTCGGCGACATCCTCGGCCGGCGCCGGCTCTTCGTCCTCGGCCTCGTCGTCTACGCCACGGGCTCGGCCCTCACCGCTGTCGCGCCCACCCTGTGGGTCCTCACCCTGGGCTGGTCGGTCATCGAGGGACTGGGCGCCGCGATGGTGCTGCCCGCCATGGCGGCACTCGTCGCCGAGTCCTACCGGGGGCGGGACCGGGCCGTCGCCTATGGGGTGATCGGCGGGCTCGCCGGTGCGGGGATCGCGGTCGGCCCGCTGCTGGGCGGCTGGGTGACGACGTACCTCACCTGGCGTCTGGTCTTCGCCGGCGAGGTCGTCGTCGTGATCGTCGTGCTGTGTTTCCGCAAGGCGATCACGGAGACGCCCCGAACCGGAACACGGCCGCGACTGGACGGCGTCGGCGCCGTGCTGTCGGCGACCGGGCTGGCGCTCGGGGTGCTCGGCGTCCTGCAGAGCGGCACCTGGGGCTGGCTGAGGCCCCGCAACCCGCCCTTCACCGTGCTCGGCTTCTCGCCGACCCTGTTCGTCGTCGCCGCCGGAGTGGGTGTGCTGGCCGCGTTCCTGCACTGGGAACGGCGCAGGGACGCCAGGGGCGCCGATCCCCTCGTCCACGTCGGGCTCCTGCACCGGCCCGTGCTGAGATCGGGCCTGCTGTGCCTGCTGAGCCAGAACCTCATCCTCCTCGGCCTGTTCTTCACGATCCCGCTGTACCTGCAGGTCGTGCAGGGCTTCGACGCCTTCGAGACGGGGCTGCGGCTGCTCCCCGTGTCGGTCGCCATGCTCATCGCCTCGACGTGCGCCGCCCGGCTGGGCCGGGCGGCGGGAGCGCGGCGGGTGGTGCGACTCGCGCTGCTGATCCTGGCCGGCGCCGTCGTGTGGCTGCTGGCCACCATCGACCCCGTCATCGACGACGCGCAGTTCGCCGGGGCGATGGCGCTGCTCGGCGTGGGCATGGGTCTGCTGGCCTCGCAGCTGGGCAATGTCGTCCAGTCGAGCGTGGGCGAGGACGAGCGCAGCGAGGTGGGCGGACTGCAGTTCACGGCTCAGAACCTGGGTTCCGCACTGGGCACCGCGCTCATCGGGTCGCTGCTGGTCGGAGCCCTGGCACAGGCCTTCACCACCGGCGTGGAGAGCAACCCCCAGCTGTCGGAGGAGACCAGCCGTCAGACCGGAGTCGCCCTCGAGGCGGGCATCAGCTTCGTCCCCACCGAGCAGGTGCGCGCCGCCGCCGAGGACGCCGGACTGCCGCAGGCCGAGGTCGACGCGCTGACGGACTCCTACGCCTCGGCGCAGCTCGACGGGCTGAAGGCGGCCATCCTCGCCGCCGGCGGGATCACGCTCGCGAGTCTCCTGGTCACGTCGCATCTGCCGACCGCCGGTGCCGGTACCGGACGTCCCGGGAAGTCCCGGGGAGGCGCGCCGCGCGGTCCCGCCGACGCGACACGTTGACGGTCCGAACCGCTCGACGAGCCCGAGTCGTCTCCGAGCGCACGATCGCCGAAGGGAGGCTCCAATGACCGGGACGGGACACCGCGAGGCGGCCCGGGCCCGCGCCGCCGAGCGCCGGGCCAACGCCGACTACACCGGCGGTGTCTACGGATCCATGCTGGCCGCCTCGGTCGTCGTGGGCGCGGGCTCCTGGGGGTCGTTCCCTCGCCTGGAGCTCATGCTGCTGCTGTTGCTCACCGGCCTCGTGTTCTGGATCGGGCATGTGCACGCCCAGCTGTTCGGGGCGCGGCTGGCGCAGCGGAGCCTGGACCGCCGGGTCGTGCTGCACGTCTGCCGCGACGAGTGGCCGATCGTCAAGGCCGCGGTGCCGCCGGCCGTCGCCGTGGCCGTCAGCCCCCTGCTGGGCCTCGACCTGTCGGGCACCTTGTGGTTCGCGCTGGCGGTCGCCGTCGCCGGGCAGGTGGGCTGGTCGGCGGCTGCCGCGCGCCGGGCCGGCGGCTCCTGGCGTCTGGTGTCCACCGCCGCCTCGGTGAACCTCGTGCTCGGCCTGGTGATCATCACGTTCAAGCTGTTCCTGACGCACTGACGCACTGACGCACCGTCGTTCCAGCGGGTGACGACGGAGCGGGCGGGACACCGACTCACCTGCACCGGGTGAGGCCCAGGGCTTCACCGGGGCGGACCATCGCGGTAGAGGGCGCGGTTCGCCTGTCCCAGGCCACCCCGGGGAGAGAGCCCATGCGCTACGAGATCCGTGTGGAAGGACAGATGTCGGACACGCTGACCAGGGCGTTTCCGGAGCTGGAGCATGTGGTCATGTCCGGCCAGACGGTTCTGTTCGGGTGGGTGATCGACGAAGCGCATCTGTACGGGCTGCTGGCCCGCTGCCAGTCCCTGGGGCTGCGTGTGATGGAGATGCGTCAACTGCCCGAGTGAGGCGCCGGGGCGTGCAGTCCCGGCCGGGCGCGAGGAGGAAGTCATGAGCGAGCCGCACGGTTTTGCACCGCAGTCCGCACCCGACCCGCTGTCCGGCGGCCGCGACGGCCGCGGCGACGACCGGTCCGCCCGCGGGCCCGCCGGCGGCGATCCCGCCGACGTGCTGGGCGTCCTCGGACGGTCCTGGACGTGGATCCTCGGGTCGGCCATCGCGGCGTTCGTGCCGGGCGTCCTGATCCTGGTCTGGCCGGACGAGACCCTGCACGTCCTCGCCGTGCTCATCGGCCTGTACCTGCTGGTGACCGGCGTGTTCCGGTTCGTCTCCGCCTTCGGCGGGGGCGACCACGGCGAACGGGTGACCGGGCTCCTGCTGGCCATGCTCTACGTCGTCGCCGGGGTGCTGTGCCTGCGGCACCCGATGCAGACCATCGCGGCGCTCTCGCTGATCGTCGGCGTCCTGTGGCTGGTGTCGGGCATCCTCACCCTCTACACCGCTCTCGCCGCCAAGGACCTGCCGCACCGGGGCGTCGTCATCGGCGCGGCGGTGTTCGCCGTCGTCGCGGGGATCGTGGTGCTCGCGCTGCCGACCGAGTCGGCCCGCGCCCTGACCCGGCTGCTCGGTCTGTGGCTGGTCCTGCTCGGACTCGTCGAGGCCGGCGTCGCCTTCGCCTGGCGGGCGGCGCTGCGCAGGGCCCGCACGGCGCCCGCCTGGCAGGCGCCGGCCGGCGATCCCTGAGCAATCCGCACGGCTGCGGGTGACGGTCATTCCTCACCCGCCCCGGGTGAGGACGACGGACTCCCGGGCGCGCAGTCTGAGAACGGCACGCAACGGCCTGCCGGTGTCGGGCGAAAGCCCGGGACGGAGGAGACAGATGAGTGGCGACACCTACCTCGCGTACGACTATCCGCTGCTGAGCGCCTTCTGGACCATGATGGTGTTCTTCCTGTGGATCATGTGGTTCGTGCTGCTGTTCCGGGTCGTGGTGGACATCTTCCGCGACGACGACCTCAGCGGCTGGGGCAAGGCCGGATGGCTGGTGTTCTGCGTCGTCCTGCCCTTCCTGGGCGTGTTCGTGTACGTGGTCGCGCGCGGCAAGAACATGGGGCGCAGGGAGATCACACAGGCCCAGGAGCAGCAGAAGGCCTTCGACAGCTACATCCGGGAGACCGCCAAGGGTGGGGACCGTCCCACCAGCAGCGTCGACGAACTCGCCCGGCTCTCGGAGATCCGTGCCCGCGGCGACATCACCGACGAGGAGTTCGACAAGGCCAAGCAACTCGTCCTGAGCGGCCAGCGCCGCTGAGCCGGCGTACTGCGCCGAACCCCACAGAATCGAGGCACCGGGATGACTCACTCCACCCACACGCCGTCGGCCGAGCGGCACACCGGCAAGCAGCAGTGGGCCGAAGGCCTGATGATCTTCGCCGCCGTGACGCTCATGCTCGCGGGACTGCTCGACATCTTCCGCGGCATCATGGGGATCGCGGAGGACGACATCTTCGTGACGACCCGCAACTACGTGTTCGCGTTCGACCTCACCGGCTGGGGCTGGATCCACCTCGCGCTGGGCGCGGTCGCGGTGATCGTCAGTCTGGGACTGTTCACGGGAGCGATGTGGGCGCGCGTCATGGGCGTGGCCATAGCCGCCCTGATCGTCATCGCCAACTTCCTGTCCCTGCCGTACTACCCGGTCTGGTCCGTCGTGATGATCGCGTTCTCCGCGTTCGTCATCTGGGCGCTGTGCGTGGTGAAGCCGGACAGGTCCCTGAGGTGACGGAGTACCGCGCGGCGCTTGCGGAAAGGCGGTAGACGATGTGCCGTTGGCTCGCCTACTCGGGCACCCCCGTGCTGCTGGAAGCGATCCTCTACAGGCCGGCGCACTCGCTGATCGACCAGAGCCTGCACGCCCGGATGGGTGTGGAGACGACGAACGGCGACGGCTTCGGCGTCGGCTGGTACGGGCTCGAGGCGGACGACGGCAGCCCGGCCGTCGTCCGGGAGATCGGCCCGGCCTGGAGCAACCGCAACCTGCGGGAGATCGCCGGCCACGTCCGCTCACCGCTGTTCTTCGCCCACATCCGGGCGTCGACGGGCACGGCGGTGCAGCAGACCAACTCCCACCCCTTCCGCCACGGCCGCTGGATGTGGATGCACAACGGGGCGATCGCCGAGTTCCACCGGCTCCGCCGGGATCTCGCGCTCGCCGTGGATCCGCGCCTCTTCCTCGACATCGAGGGGTCGACGGACTCGGAGCTGATGTTCTTCCTGGCGCTCACCCTCGGCCTGGAGGAGGATCCGCCGGGCGCCGTGGCGCGGATGGCGGGCCTGGTCGAGCGGGTCGGCCACGCGCACGGCGTGGAGTACCCGCTGCAGATGACGGTCGCCGTGACCGACGGCGAACGGCTGTGGGCCTTCCGGTACTCCAGCCAGGGTGCCTCCCGGTCGCTCTTCTACAGCACCCGGGTGGAGACCCTCCGGTCGCTCCACCCCGACATGGCGTTCCTGCGCGAGGTGTCCGACGACACCCGGCTGATCGTCTCCGAGCCGCTGGGTGATCTGCCGGGCGCCTGGAACGAGGTCCCCGAGAGCACCTACGGCGTGGTGCAGCCGGGGCAGGACGAGATCGTCCACTTCACCCCGATGGCGGCGTGACGCGTGACGTCCTCCGTGCGTCGCCCGGCCGGGCGGCGCACGGAGGACGTCCGCTCAGTGGACGGAGAACCCGCCGTCGACGAAGATCGACTGCCCGGTGACGTAGCCGGAGGCGCGGCTCGCGAGGAAGACCGCCGCTCCCGCGAAGTCCTCGGCCAGTCCGTTGCGGCCGACCATCGTGCGCGCGGCCAGTGCCGCGACCCGCTCCGGGTCGGACGACAGCCGTGCGTTGAGCGCCGTCATGACGAACCCGGGCACCAGCGTGTTGCAGGTGACTCCGTGCGGCGACCAGGCCTCCGCCTGCGAGCGGGCGAGTGACTCGAGCGCCCCCTTGGACACCCCGTACGCGCCGCTCTGGACGAACGCCCGGTGCGCCTGCTGCGAGGTGATGTGGATGATCCTCCCGAAACCCCGCTGCGCCATCCCGGGCCCGAAGCGCCGGCCCAGGAGGTAGGGCGCCTCGAGGTTCACCGCCATCGTGGTGTCCCAGACGTCCTCGTCCAGCTCGCCCATCGGCGGGCGCAGGTTGATCCCGGCGCTGTTGACGAGGATGTCGGGCTCGCCGAAGGCCCGTGCCGCCTGCTCCGCCGCCGTGCGGACCCCGTCACGGGTGCCGAGGTCGCCGCTCACCCAGGCCGCCCGGCAGCCGGCGGCCGTCAACTCGTCGGCCGCCGCGGCCAGTTCCGCCTCCCTGCGCGCCACGATCACGACGCTCGCCCCCGCACGCGCCAGAGCTCCCGCGATGCCCCGCCCGATCCCCGAGCTGCCCCCGGTCACCACCGCCACCCGGCCGTCCAGCGAGAACAGCTCGGCCAGATAGGCGTCAGAGGCACCGGGGGCAGCGGACGTCCCGGAGGAGGTGGAAGCCCCGGAGGGGACGGAAGTCCCGGAGGAGACGGGAGCCCCGGGCGGGGTGCCGTCCGCGTCGCCGGGCGACTCGACGGGTGCGGCGGCGGATGTGACTGCGGACGCAGTGCTGTGCGAGCTGCTCGGGGATGTCATGTCCGCAGCCTAGAGGCCGATCACCGGGTTGAGCCTTGCCAGGCGAGCTATGCCGATATATCGTTGAGGCATCGCGACAGATCAACGATGAATTGAAGGAGTGGTTTGCGATGCGTACCCACGGATTCGAGCGTGGACATGGCCAGGGGCCCCGGCGAGGACGCGGTGGTTTCGGCGGCGAGCGGGCGGCCTTCGGGCCCTTCGGTCCGGGTGGCCCCGGCGGTCCGGGATTCGGTCCCGGCGGCCCCGGCTTCGGCCCGGGCTTCGGCGGCCCCTGGGGCGGACGAGGGCGCGGTGGCCCCAGGGGCAGGGCGCGGCGGGGTGACGTACGGGCCTCGATCCTGGCCCTGCTCAAGGACCGGCCCATGCACGGCTACGAGATGATCCAGGAGATCGCCGAACGCAGCGGCGGAGCGTGGAAGCCCAGCCCCGGCTCGGTGTACCCGACCCTGCAGCTGCTGGAGGACGAGGGTCTGATCAGCAGTCAGAGCGACGGCGGCAAGAAGCTGTTCTCGCTCACCGAGGAAGGTCGCACGGCGGCCGAGACGGGCCCGGAGGCCCCCTGGGAGGAGGCCACGCGGGGGGTCGACTGGGAAGCCCTGGGTGAGATCCGCCAGGCCGGCTTCGGATTGATGGAGGCCTTCGGCCAGGTCTGGAAGACCGGCAGCAAGGAGCAGCGCGAGAAGGCGCTCGCGGTCATCAACGACGCCCGCAAGAAGCTGTACCTGATCCTCGCCGACGAGGACTGAGCGGCCGGAGGTGCTGGGCGAGGCGCCCCGCGGAACCGTCCGCGGGGCGCCTCGCGCGCCCGCGCCGCCTTCCCGTGCGGGACGGGTCAGGTCACCAGGCCGCCCAGCTTGCGCAGCGACTCGTTCAGGGCGGCCGTCCCCGAGTCCTTGAGCTTGCCCGCCATCAGCGACACGGCCGCGCCCGTGAACTCCCCGTCGATGCGGACCCTCGTCGCGTCCCCGTCCGGGGTGAGGGTGTACCGGGTGGCCACCGACACGGCCATCGGGCCCTTGCCGCGGATGGCGAGCACGCGCGCCGGCTCCAGCTCCGCCACGGTCCACTCGACCTCGGCCGGGAAGCCCATGAGCTTCATGTTCTCCTGGAAGGTCGCCCCCAGTTCGAGGGCCTCCGGGCCGCCCTGGGGGAAGTTGGTGTGGGTCGCGTTCCACTCTCCGTACGCCGGCCAGTCGGTGAGCTGGGCCCACACCTTCTCCGCGGGTGCCTGGATGCGTGCCTCCGCGCTGACTTCGGCCATGCGACCACCTCTTCACGTCGGGCGACTCGGGCCGGCAGCCCGGCCCGCGACTCGGCTGCGGTGCGCGGAACGTAACTCCAGGGCCGCGAACATTCAATACTGACGAACCGTCAGGATTGCGGAGAGGGCGCCCCGTCTTCGGTGGAGAGCGCCCCGGCCCAGCAGGAGCCGTCCGGCTCGGTCGGCAAGGTGGCGCGCTGTCCTGCCGGGGGAGCGGCCCGATCTCATCCGTAGGGAGGAGATGTCGACCGCTTCGGTCCGCTCTGTGTGGGACGGCAAGATGGTTCCTCCCGGGGATGACCGGACCCGGGCGGGACTGATGGGGTGAGGGGTGTGCAACCCCGCATCCCACGGCAGTCCTCGCACGATCGGACGACGCAGGCCACGGGCGGCGTTCCCGGGCTGGGCGCGGAGCCCTCCGCGGCGCTCGCGTCCGCTCGCCGCCGGGCGCTGCGCGACGGAGACCGGCAGATCGACACCGCGCATCTGCTGCACTCCCTCCTGGAACACGACCCCCGGGTACGGGCCGCGTTCGACGGCGGCCCCCAGCTCGCCCGGCTCTTCGGCTACCTCGTCCAGCGCAGCATCGGCTACGGCCTGCGGTGGCAGGGCGGCGTCGAGGACTCCGGCGCCCTGCCGGCCGTGCCCGTCCGGCCCGCCGCAGGGGGTCCCGCAGAGCTGCCCGGCCCGTCGGCCGTCGGTGGTTCGGGGGAGGCGCCGCACCCCGTCGCCGACGACGGCCTCTCCCCGCTCGCCGCGGCCGCGCTGGAGCACGCGCGCTTGCGGGCGGCCGGGCGGGACGGCGGCCCGGCCCGAGGCGTCGATCTGCTCGCGGCGATCGTCGCGGACCCGAAGGCGCGGGCCGTCGTAGTCCTGCACCACGCCGGTGTCGACGCCCACGAGCTGAGCCGGCGGATCGAGGAGGGTCTCCTCGCCGACGCGCTCCCCGAGCGCGGTCTCCTGCCGGAGGGCGGCGCGACGCAGTCGGCCTCCGAGGAGTGCGGGACCTGCGTCGGGGGCGGAGACCCCGCCCGCTGACCAACCGGCTCGCCTCCCGAACAGCCCCTTCATCGTCGGCCTCCAACGTCGGGTGGCCCCTCCGATATCGGGCGGCCCCTCTGTCGTCGGGCGGCCGCCTTCGCCGTGCCCCGGTCGTGCTTTCGGGGGCCGGCGTCCGTCCGACGGCTGAGACAGGTGTCATCGGGGGTGACGGTCATGTCATCCCCTGTCATCATGGGCCCGTGGGTACCTCTGTGAGCAGTGCGGGCGGGCGAGGAAAGGGCTTCGGGCTCGGTGTGGCGATCGCGTCGGCGATCGCCTTCGGCGGGTCCGGGGTGGCGGCCAAGCCGTTGATCGAGGCGGGCCTCGACCCGCTGCACGTGGTGTGGCTGCGGGTGACCGGCGCGGCCCTCGTCATGCTGCCACTGGCCGTGCGCCACCGTGCGCTGCTGCGCAGCCGGCCCGCGCTGCTCGCCGGCTTCGGACTGCTCGGCGTGGCCGGGGTGCAGGCGTTCTACTTCGCCGCGATATCGCGGATCCCCGTCGGTGTGGCGCTGCTCGTCGAGTACCTCGCGCCCGCCCTGGTGCTGGGCTGGGTCCGTTTCGTGCAGCGGCGGCCGGTGACGCGCGCCGCGGCGCTCGGCGTGCTCCTCGCGGTGGGCGGACTGGCCTGCGTCGTCGAGGTCTGGTCCGGTCTGGGCTTCGACGCCCTCGGACTGCTGCTCGCCCTCGCGGCCGCGTTCTGCCAGGTCGGATACTTCGTCCTGTCCGACCACGGCGGCGACTCGGGCGACGAGGTTCCCGACCCGCTGGGCGTCATCGCCTACGGGCTGCTCGTCGGCGCCCTCGTGCTGACCGTCGTCACCAGGCCGTGGGCCATGGACTGGTCCGTGCTCGGACGGGCCGCCGACATGAACGGCGCCGAGATCCCGGCCTGGTCGCTGCTCGGCTGGATCGTGCTCGTCGCGACCGTCGCCGCGTACATCACCGGCGTGGTCTCGGTGCGCCGGCTGTCCCCGCAGGTGGCCGGGGTCGTCGCCTGCCTCGAAGCGGTCATCGCCACGGTGCTGGCATGGGTGCTGCTCGGCGAGCACCTCTCGGCGCCGCAGATCGCCGGCGGCGCGGTGGTGCTGCTCGGAGCGTTCATCGCGCAGTCGTCCGCGCCGGCCAAGGGCTCCGCCGAGCCGGTGGCCTCAGGCAGTCCGGAAAGGGAGTTGTCCGCGCGGGGGACGGCGGCCTAGGGTCTCGATCATGCCTCTCGACGCACGCGTTCTTCCGCCTCCGGCCGCCTGAGGCGGGCCCCTCCGGCGAATCACGCCCGGCACACGCTGCCGGGCCCAACGGTGCTGCCCGCAGACGAAGTCCGAGGTCCGCCGCCCTGCGGCGGCCCCTTCCCGAACTTCTGTGCGGAGAGAACGCGTGTCCTCCTCGAGTGTGTCTTCCCCCTTGTCTTCCCCGGTGTCCTCCCCCGTCTCCACCTCCGGCGACTCCCGGGCCGATTCCCTGCCCCTCGCACGGGCCCTGCTCTGTCTGATCGTCGCCGGAGCGGCCTGGGGCACGGCCGGCGCCGCAGCGTCCCTGGTCTACCGGATCAGCGACCTGGGCGCGGTCGCCCTGTCGTTCTGGCGCTGCGCCGGCGGGCTGGCCCTGTTGTCGGCCGCCCGCCCACTGCTGCTGCGGCGGCGCGCCCGGTCCGCCCCGTCCTCCCGCTCCGTCCCGGCGGACGCGACGGCCGATGCGACGGCGGACGCCCTGGGCGAGAACGTGCCGACGCCCGAGCCGCTGCGCCGCAGGGCCCTGCGCACGGCGATCACCGGGTGCGGCCTCGCGGTTTTCCAGACGGCGTACTTCGCGGCCGTCTCCGCCACCGGACTGGCCGTCGCCACCGTCGTCACCCTGGGGGCGGGGCCCGTCCTCATCACGCTGGGCGCACGACTGACCCTGGGAGAGCGGGCCGGGCGCGGCGGAGCGCTCGCCGTCACGGGGGCGCTCGCCGGGCTCGGCGTGCTGTTCGCGGGCGGCGGCGACTCGTCGGTGGACCCGCGCGGGGTGCTGCTCGCGCTGGTGTCCGCGGCCGGCTACAGCGCGATGACCCTGCTCACCCGCCGCTGGGGGCGGGGCGGCGGTGCGGACGGCTCCGCCGGCGCCGTGGGGGCGTTCGCGGTCACGGCGGTGTGTCTGCTGCCGTTCGCCCTGGCCGAGGGACTGCTGCCGCACAGCGCCGACCCCGTCGGGGTGCTGGTTCTGCTGGCGTACATCGCGGCGGTGCCCACGGCGCTCGCGTACGCCCTCTATTTCGCGGGCGCCGCCGTCGTCCGCTCCGCCACGGTCTCCGTGATCATGCTGCTCGAGCCGGTGAGCGCGGCGGTGCTGGCCGTCGCCCTCCTCGGCGAACCCCTCACGGTCACCACGCTCGCCGGCGCCCTGCTCATGCTGGCTTCGGTCGCGGGCCTCGCCCTGGCGGAAGTGCGGGGCGGTCCCGCGCGGGACTAGAGGTGCGAGGAGGGCGACGGTGTCACCCCCTTCGGCGCAGCAGGTGTTCGCGGGCTGCGGCGTCGCCGGGGGCGTCGCGGGCGGTCAGCCCGTCGACGATGCGGTCCTGGGTCTCGGGCGGGCGGTGCGCCGCGTACTTGAACTTCGCCCGTACGTCCGTGACGTGGAGCCGGATGCCGCGGATGCCCGGGAGCAGGCGGCCGAACGGGGCCTCGCCCACGGCGGGGCGGGCGGAGCCGCCCCCGGGCTGGAAGTGCGCCACCTGGCGGGCGAGCAGGTCCGCCTTCGCGGCGGGATCGTCCACGATGTGCGCCGTGCACCGGAGTTGCACCGCCGCGTAGAAGCTCGTCGGGGTGCCGTGCTCGTCGGGGGCGCCCGGCGGGGCCTGCCACGGGCCGGGGACGAACACGTAGTCGTCGACCACGCTCAGGGTCACCGTCGGGTTCGCCTCCAGGGCGGTCCACAGCGGGTTGGGCCGGGCGAGGTGGGTGACGGCGTCGCCCTCGGCCGGGTCGTAGGCGAAGTGCAGGGGCTGCACGAAAGGGGGTTCGCCCGGCGGGCCGTTGACGGCGAGCTGTCCGAAGTCGTGGGCGGACAGCCAGTCCTGCCACTCGGCGTCGTCGTGGGGTGCGTCCCAGGGGTGGACGAGCATCACCGCGTCGCGAGGTAGTCGGGGAACGCGGTGCCGGGCGCCAGGTCGGCCTCCGGGAGGGGCGCCTCGAAGCCCTTGCGCAGCGGCAGCACGCCCGCCCAGTGGGGGAGGGCGAGGTCCTCCGGCTCGTCGTTCACACCGCCGGTGCGGGTCTTGGCCGAGACCTCGTTCAGGTCGAGCCGGATCACCGCTGTCGCCGCCAGTTCCTTGCGGTTGGCGGGGCGGGAGTCGGCGGCCCGGCCGGGGACGACGTGGTCGACGAGGGCGTCGAGCGCGGCCAGCTTCTCCGCCGGGTCCGTCACGTCGTGGGCGATGCCGTGCACCACGACCGAGCGGTAGTTGATCGAGTGGTGGAAGGCGGAACGCGCCAGGACCAGCCCGTCGACGTGCGTCACCGTCAGGCACACCGGCAGCCCCGGGTCCGCCTGTCCCGTCATCCGCAGAGGACGCGAACCCGTCGAACCGTGCACGTAGAGCGTCTCGCCGACCCGGGCGTACAGCGTCGGCAGCACGACGGGCGCGTTGTCGCGGACGAAGCCGAGATGGCAGACATAGCCCTCGTCGAGTATCGCGTGCACCAGGGCCCTGTCGTAGGAGGCCTTCTCTGCGGACCGGGTGGGCACCGTGCGGTCGGTGGCGGTGTAGGCGGCGGCCTGAGTCGTCGTCTCCGGGGTCCCCTGCATGGTGTTCTCCATTGCACTAGTGCATAATGATGTTTGTGCTAGGAGAATATCCGATCAAGGGCAGGCGCGCAGCCGAGATTTCCGCGAGTGTCGAGGCGGCGGTGGGCGCCGGCGAGTTCCGACCGGGGCAACTGCTGCCCCCGATGCGCGAGTTGGCGTCAGCTCTGGGAGTGAACCCGAACACCGTCGCGGCCGCCTATCGCACCTTGCGGGAGCGCGGGGTGATCGAGACGGACGGCCGCCGGGGCAGCCGGGTCCGGGCGAAGCCCGCCACCACCGGCCGCGAGTTCATCCGGGTGGAGGTGCCCGCGGGGGTGCGGGACGTGGCGGCCGGCAATCCCGACGCCTCGCTGCTCCCGCCGCTGGCGCCCGCGTTCGCCTGGGCCGCCGCACAGGGCGACCGCGAGCCCGTCCTCTACGGGCACGCGTCGGTCGAGCCCGAGCTGGCGAGGCTGGCCCGCGCCGACCTCGACGCGGACGGCGTGCCGGCCGGCCCGGTGGCCGTGGCGTCCGGCTCGCTGGACGCGATCGAACGCGTCCTGGCCGCGCACCTCAGGCCGGGCGACAGCGTGGCCGTCGAGGACCCCGGCTGGGGCTCGCTCCTCGACCTGGTGCCCGCGCTGGGGCTGCGCACGGTTCCGGTCGCCCTCGACGACGACGGACCGCTGCCCGACGACGTGCGCCGCGCGTTCGAGGCCGGAGCGCGCGCCCTCGTCGTCACCGACCGGGCGCAGAACCCCACCGGTGCGGCGATCGGCGCCGCACGCGCGCGTGCCCTGCGCGCCGTGCTCCGGGAGCACCCGGAGACCCTGGTGATCGAGGACGACCACGGTCATCAAATCGTCGATCTGCCCCTGCACCCTCTGGCGGGGGTCACCCGGCACTGGGCCCTCGTGCGCTCGGCCGCCAAAGCCTACGGACCGGACCTGCGCTTCGCCGTCCTCACCGGGGACGACGTCACCCTGGGCCGGATGCGGGGGCGGCAGCGGCTCGGGCCCGGCTGGGTCAGCCGGATCACGCAGCGGGCCGTGCTGCGCCTGTGGGCCGACGGCACGGTGGACGCGCACGCGGTGGCCCGGGCGTACGGTGTCAGGCGTGACGCGCTGATCGCCGCGCTGGCAGACCGGGGCGTCGAGGCACACGGGCGCAGCGGGATGAACGCGTGGGTCCCCGTGCCGGACGAGACGGGAGCGGTCGCCCGTCTGCTGCACGCCGGGTGGGCGGTCGCGCCGGGGGCGCGGTTCCGGATCGGATCCGCGCCCGGCATCCGCATCACGGTGTCGACGCTGGAGCTGCGCGAGATCGAGACGCTGGCCGATCTCGTCGCCGCGGCGGTCGGACCCTCCCCGACGCGGAACTACGTCTAGCGGCCGGGTCGGCAAGCGGGCCCCCGACCGGCATGCCGCGCCCGCCCCGCGGCGCCATGACCTGCCCCGCCGTGACTTGCCTCGCCACGACCCGCCCCGCCCCGCCGTGATGCGAAGCGCCCGGCCGCGGCCTGAAGTGCCTGGTCGCGGCCCTGAAGCGCTCGGCCGCGTCCCGGGGCGCCCTGGGCCCCGGGACGCTCCACGACCCGGGCTCCTAGGACCCGGAGCGCCGGGCCTGGGTCAGTGCCGCTCCTGCCAGGACGATCGCCGCGCCCGCCGGCGTCGACCAGCGCAGGGTCTCGCCCAGCAGGGCGACACCGGCCGCCGTGGCGATGACCGGGATGAAGTAGGTGACCATCTGGGCCGTCGTCGGGCCGACCTCCGTGACCAGGCCGTACTGGATGAGGAGGGCCAGACCGGTGCCGAGCGTGCCCAGGGCCGCGGTCGCGAGCAGCGGGACGAGCGGGAAGCCGGTCGGGAGATCGGTGAACAGCGGTGTCACGACGGCCAGTTGCAGCGTGGCCAGGAACAGCTGGGCGCCGGTCATCGACAGCGCGGAGGAGCCGGTGTGCGCCAGGGTGCGGCGAAGGTAGATCCAGCCGACCGGGTAGCTCAGCGAAGCCAGCAGTGCGAGGGTCGTGCCGCGGGCGTCGAGGCCGTCGAACCCCTGCCAGGCGCCCAGCACCGTGAGGACGCCCAGGAAACCGAGGCCGAGCCCCGCCACGCGCAGCCGGGTCGGCCGGTCCTCCGACAGGGCCACCAGCGAGAGCGCCATGCCCCACAGCGGTGACGTGGCGTTGCAGATGCCGGCCAGCGTGGAGGGGATGGTCAGCTCCGCGAACGCGAAGAGGGAGAAGGGCACGGCGTTGATGAGCAGCGCGGCCACCGTCAGATGCGCCCAGGTGCGGACCCCGCGAGGGAGCCGCTCCCGCTTCACCGCCATCGCGACCGCCAGCACCGCCGTGCCGAAGGCCAGCCTGCCGAGGGTGACCTGGAACGGCGCGTAGCCCCCGGTGCCCACCTTGATCAGCAGGAAGCTGAAGCCCCAGATCAGCGACAGCGCGCCGAAGCGCAGACGCCAGTCGAGGGGGTGGCGGGCCGCATCCGGATCGGTGGCCGGGGCCGGGGAGCGGTTCGCGGCGGACGGGCGGGGAGAGGCAGCGGCCGGGGCGGGCGCGGGGCTGGTCCGTGCGGCGGGCGGCGGTGGGGTCGACGTGGTGGGCGCGGTGGTCATGACGTCCACGATCGTCGACACCATCTCGTAGCACAATCGAGAATTTTCCAGCAATACCTCGTAGTGTTGCTTACATGTTGAACCTGGAGCGCCTGCGGACCCTCGACGCCCTCGCCCGGCACGGCTCGGTCAGCGGCGCCGCCGCGGGCCTGCACATCACCACCTCGGCCGTCTCCCAGCAGCTGGCCAAGCTCGAGCGGGAGGTCGGCCAGCAGCTCCTCGCCAAGCACGGACGGGGCGTGCGGCTGACGGACGCGGGCCGGCTGCTCGCCGAGCACGCGTCCCGCATCCTCTCCCAGGTGGAGCTCGCCCAGTCCGACCTGGAAGCCCAACGCGGCCAGGTGGCAGGGGAGTTGCGGCTGTCCGCCTTCCCGACCGCGGCCCGTGGACTCTTCCCCGTCGCGCTCGCCGAGCTGCGCAAGGCGCACCCCGCCCTGCGTCTGCGCTCGAGCGAACTGGAGCCGGAGCGGGGCGTCGCCGGCGTGGTGCGCGGCGACCTCGACCTCGCCGTCGTCCTGGACTGGTACAACAAGCCGATGCCGGTGCCGGACGGCCTGGTCAAGGCGCCCATCCTCGACGACCCCGCGGAGGTCGCGATGCCGGCCGGTCACCCTCTCGCCGGCCGGGACGAGGTGGACCTCGGGGAGTTCGCCGAGGACGAGTGGATCACCTGGGGCGAGGGGGAGTTCTGTCATGAGTGGCTGATGTTCACCCTGCGCTCACGGGGCGTCGAGCCGATCGTCGGCCACCGCGCGGCCGAGACGCACACCCAGTTGGGGCTGGTGGCCGCCGGACTGGGAGTGTGCATCGCCCCCGTGCTCGGCCGCCAGCCCGTGCCCGAGGGTGTCGTGACCGTCCCGTTGCGGCAGCGGGTGCGCCGCCATGTGTACGTGGTCTGGCGGGCGGACGCGGACCGCCGCCCGTCGATCAGGGCGGCGGTCCGGGCGCTCAAGTCCGCGGGGGACGCCGTCGGCTGAGAGCCGGGAAGCGCGGGAAGTGCGGGAAACGTCGGGCCGCGCCCGTCCCGCGGGCCGGCGGAGAGGGGCGGACGCGCCTACACGCCGCCCAGTTTTCGGAAGTCCCAGGAGACGATCTTCTCCGGCCTCAGCCGCACCCACGCGTGCCGGCCGTCGTGCGGCATCGCGTCCAGCCCGAAGTTCTTGCGCGCGAACCGCGTCTCCACCGCGTCGAGTTCGGCGCACAGCTCCCCGGTGCGCGGGATCTCGCCCACGAACTCCACGGCGCCGGACAGCTCGACGCCGCGCAGTGCGTCGTACTCCTCACCCGTGTCGATCACGATCGCCACCCGGGGATCGCGGCGCAGGTCCGCCCAGCGCTTGCTGCGCACGACCGAGTACAGCCACAGGGCGCTGCCGTCCCAGAGAAACCACAGGGCGCTGACATGGGGCGCGCCGTCGACGGACACGGTCGCCACCCGGCACGTGCGCTGGAGCGTGAGGAACGCGTCCAGCTCGCCCGGCGACATCATGATCTTCCGGCCCCGGCGCTGTGTGACGGTCATCCGGCCCCCCTCATTCTGCTCTTGTGCGTACCTGTGCTGCCTTTTCTGAAACTCCGTCAGAAAAGGATGGGTCTTCTTCCTTCTCCACGCAATGGCGGCTACCGTCGCCCGCCCCACACCGACGCCAGGGGAGCCCATGCCGTCGTACGAAGAGCTCAGCGACCTCCTCGACCCCGCGAGCACCGTCCTGATCACGGTGGAGTGCCAGCAGGGGGTCGTCGGACCGAGCGCCGCCCTTCCCCAACTCGCCAGTGCAGCAAGGGAGTCGGGGGCGCTCGGTAACATCGCGCGGCTGGTGACGGCGGCCCGGGCGAGCGGTGTCCAGGTCGTGCACGCCGTCGCCGAGCGCCGCCCCGACGGGCGGGGCGCCAACCGCAACGCCCGGCTGTTCCGCGCGGCCGAACGCCTCCCGGTCCAGCAGCTCACCGGAACCGACGCCACCCGCCTCGCGCCGGAGATCGAGGTCGCCGAGCAGGACCTCGTCGTACGGCGGCTGCACGGACTCTCGCCCGTCCAGGGCACCGACGTCGACGCACTGCTGCGCAACCTGGGCTGCCGCACCCTGGTCGTCACCGGGGTGTCCGCCAACGTCGCGATCCCGAACACCGTGTTCGACGCCGTGAACCGCGGCTACACGGCCGTCGTGCCGTCGGACGCCATCGCGGGGGTGCCCGCCGACTACACCCCCGCGATGATCCGCCACACGCTCGCTCTGGTCGCCACGATCGCGACCACGGCCGAGGTGCTGGCCTGTCTCCGCCGGACTCCCGCAGCGGGACCGGGACTCAGGCCAGGCTGATCGAGTCGCCGCTGACGCTGATCGACACCTCGGGCAGCGACTTCTTCGCGGGACCGCTCTTCACGCTGCCGTCCGCGATCGAGAAGTTGCTGTTGTGGCAGGGGCAGTTGATGACGCCGTCCGAGATGGACTTCACCGCGCAGCCCGCGTGGGTGCACACGGCGGAGAACGCCTTGTACGTGCCCGCCGTCGGCTGGGTGACGACCACCTTCTCGGACTCGAAGACCTTCCCGCCGCCCTCGGGTATGTCGGCGGTCTTCGCGAGTGCGGCGCCGGCCCCGGCGTTGTCCCCGCCGCCCGTGCCGCCGGTGCTCGCGGCCTCGCTGCTGCCGGTGGAACCGGTGGAACCGGTGGAACCGGTGGAACCCGACGTGCCGGACGACGACGTGCTCGACGAGTCGTCGTCGGAGCCTCCGCACGCGGTCAGCGCGACGGAGAGCCCCGCTGCTCCCGCGGCTGCCACGACGGCACGGCGGGCAGGCCCCGACGCGGACTTGATCGATGCGCTGGTCATGCTGGGGGTCCCTTCCAGAGGGTGTGTGGATCTGCCGAGAGGTACGAGTGGCGGACGCCCCTTGTTCAGCGCTCCCGCCAAGTCCGGACAGTGTCGAGATATTGACCCGTTCGACATGAGTACGGCGTAAGCCCGAGCTGTCGTCCACCTGTCGGTCGCGCATCATGCCAGGCCCAGTAACCTGGGGCGATGCTCAAGGAAGTCACCGCGACCCGCTATGTCACGCCCCTGCGGGAGGGCGGCTCCCTGCCCGGGCTCGTCGAGGCCGACGATCTCGGTCTGTACGTCATGAAGTTCACCGGCGCCGGCCAGGGCCGCAAGACGCTCGTCGCCGAGGTCGTCTGCGGTGAGCTGGCCCGCCGCCTGGGCCTGCGGGCCCCCCGGCTGGTCACCGTCGAGCTCGACGTGCTGCTGGGCCTCGGCGAACCCGACCAGCAGGTACAGGAGTTGCTGAAGTCCAGCGGCGGGACCAACCTCGGCATGGACTTCCTCTCCGGAGCGCTCGGCTTCGACCCCCTCGCCTTCGCGGTGAGCGCCGAGGAGGCCGGCCGCATCGTCTGGTTCGACGCGCTCGTCAACAACGTCGACCGGTCGTGGCGCAACCCCAACCTCCTGATGCACCGCGGCGACCTGTGGCTCGTCGACCACGGCGCCACCATGATCTGGCAGCACAACTGGCCCACCGCCCAGACGTCCGCGGCTCGCCCGTACGACGCCGGCGACCACGTCCTCGCCCCCTTCGGGCCGGACGTGCGGGCCGCGGCGGCGGAGCTCGCGCCCCTGGTCACCGCCGACCTCCTCGCCGAGGTCACCGCGGAGATCCCGGAGGTCTGGCTGACGGGCGAGCCCGGCTTCGACACACCGGACGCGCTCCGGCGCGCCTACGCGGCGCCCCTCCTCGCGCGCGCCGCCGACGTCCACGAACGCATCGAGGGGATCAAGTGACCGACCGCCACATCATCCGGCCCGGCCAGGGCGGCGACCGGGACGTCTTCGAGTACGCGCTGCTGCGGGTCGTGCCGCGCGTCGAGCGCGGCGAGTGCATCAACGCGGGCGTGCTGGTGTACTGCCGCGGCCGTGACTACGTGGGCGCCCGCACCCATCTGGACGAGGCCAGGCTGCTGGCGCTGGACCCGGACGCGGACGTGCCGGGCGTGCGGGCCGCCCTGCGGGCCGTCGAGGGCGTCTGCGCGGGCGGCGCGTCGGCCGGGCAGGCGGCCGGCGACGACGCCGGGCGGCGCTTTCGCTGGCTGATCGCGCCGCGCTCGACGATCGTCCAGCCGGGCCCCGTGCACACCGGGCTGACCGCCGATCCGAGCGCGGAGACGGAGCGGCTCCTGGAACTGCTGGTGAGGTAATGGATCACACCGGCGCCGTGTGGCGTTGACACCGGGTGCCAGGGCTTCTAGCGTCACGTCTGCCGAAGGTACTAAGCGGTCGCTCACCACCAGGGCGCATCCGGCGCCCGGCACCAGGGCGCATCAGGCTTTCTCAAGGGCGAGGAGAACCAGCAATGTCCACCACTGAGCAGCGGGTCGCTGTGGTCACGGGCGCGGCGCGCGGCATCGGAGCCGCCACCGCCGTACGGCTGGCCGCCGAGGGCCGCGCGGTCGCCGTCGTCGATCTGGACGAGGCCGCCTGCAAGGACACCGTGGAGAAGATCACCGCGGCGGGCGGCAAGGCCGTCGCGATCGGCGCCGACGTCTCCGACGAGGCCCAGGTCGAAGCGGCGATCGCGCGGATCGTCGACGAGCTCGGCGCGCCCACGATCCTCGTCAACAACGCGGGCGTGCTCCGCGACAACCTGCTGTTCAAGATGAGCGCCGCCGACTGGGACACCGTCCTGAACGTGCACCTGCGCGGCTCGTTCCTGATGACGAAGGCCGTCCAGAAGCACATGGTCGACGCGGGCTTCGGCCGTGTCGTCAACCTGTCGTCGTCCTCGGCGCTCGGCAACCGCGGCCAGGCCAACTACTCCGCCGCCAAGGCCGGTCTGCAGGGCTTCACCAAGACCCTCGCCATCGAGCTCGGCAAGTTCGGCATCACCGCCAACGCCGTCGCCCCCGGCTTCATCGCCACGGACATGACCGCCGCGACGGCCGCCCGCGTCGGCATGGGCTTCGAGGAGTTCAAGGCCGCGGCCGCCACCCAGATCCCGGTCGCCCGCGTCGGCGAGCCCGACGACATCGCCAACGCGATCGCCTTCTTCACGAACGAGGCCGCCGGCTTCGTCTCCGGCCAGGTGCTGTACGTCGCCGGCGGACCGCTCGACTAACGCCACTAGGGACACCTGGGGATCACCGACATGACTGAACTGCCCGCACTCTCCGGCAAGGTCGCCCTCGTCACCGGCGCCAGCCGCGGCATCGGCTACGGCGTCGCCGAGGCGCTCGTCGCCCGCGGCGACCGGGTCTGCATCACCGGCCGGGGCGAGGACGCCCTCAAGGAGGCCGTCGAGCAGCTCGGCGCCGACCGGGTCATCGCCGTCGCCGGCAAGGCGCACGACGAGGAGCACCAGGCGGCCGCCGTCGAGCGCACCATGGCCGCCTTCGGCCGGATCGACTTCCTGGTCAACAACGCCGGCACGAACCCGGTGTTCGGGCCGATCGCCGACCTCGACCTGAACGTGGCCCGCAAGGTCTTCGAGACCAACGTGGTCTCCGCGCTCGGCTTCGCCCAGCGGACCTGGCACGCCTGGCAGAAGGACAACGGCGGCGCCATCGTCAACATCGCCTCCGTCGCCGGGCTCTCGGCCTCGCCCTTCATCGGCGCCTACGGCATCAGCAAGGCCGCGATGATCAACCTGACGGCCCAGCTGGCGCACGAGTACGCGCCGCGCGTGCGCGTCAACGCCATCGCCCCGGCCGTGGTGAAGACCAAGTTCGCCCAGGCCCTGTACGAGGGCCGCGAGGAGGAGGCGGCCGCCGCCTACCCGCTGGCCCGGCTCGGCGTGCCCTCCGACATCGGCGGCACCGCAGCGTTCCTCACGTCCGAGCAGTCGGACTGGATCACCGGCCAGACGCTGGTCGTCGACGGGGGCATCTTCCTCAACGCCGGCGTGGGCTGACACCGGCGCCGGCCGAACCCGCCCGGGCCGGGCGGGGGCTCTTCCACGGGCGTCGTTTCCCTGGCGGAAACGGCGCCCGTGTCGTCGTATTCATGGACATATGGGTCGTGGACACAGTGATGACAACGTCGTCATACCGAGAGTGATCAAGAACGCCCGACGGGCGCGGGTTCACCTCGCCCGGCGCTGCGGTATGGTCTGCCAACCCTTGGCATGGCAGATCGAGGAGCGTGCGCGTGTTCAACCGGAACCGATCCGTGCAGCAAATGGCGGCAATCGTGTCCATATCCCTGGTGGCCGGGTGCAGCCTCCTGGGAGAGGGAGGCTCCGACGATGCCGGACCGATCGTCGTCGGCACCACCAGTGCGCCCAGCACGCTGGACCCCGCCGCGGCCTGGGACGGCTCCTGGGAGCTGTTCCGCAACATCTACCAGACGCTGCTGAGCTACCCCACGGGCGCGACGACGCCCCAGGCGGACGCCGCCGAGTGCGTCTTCACGGACAGCTCGAACCGCACCTACAAGTGCGAGCTGCGCGAGGGTCTCACGTTCTCCAACGGCGACAAGCTCGACGCCAAGGCCGTGAAGTACTCGATCGACCGGATCAGGGCGATCAACGCGAACACCGGGCCCAACGGGCTGCTCGGCACCCTGGACAGCGTCCAGGCGAACGGCGAGCGCGAGGTGGTCTTCAAGCTGAACAAGGCCGACGCCACCTTCCCCTTCGTGCTCGCCACCCCCGGCATGTCGATCGTCGACCCGGACGACTACCCCGCGAAGTCCCTGCGCAAGGACGACGGCATCGTCGGCTCCGGACCGTACCGGCTGCAGTCCTACGAAGAGGGCAAGCAGGCCGTGCTGGTGCGCAACGACAACTACAAGGGCTTCGCCGAGCGCAAGAACGAGGCGGTGACCATCCGCTACTTCCAGGACTCCGGGAAGATGGTCAAGGCCCTGCGCGCCAAGGAGATCGACCTCACCTACCAGGGTCTCGCCGCCGACGACATCATCGACCTCGGGCGCAAGGGCGGCGACAACGAGGGCCTGCAGCTCATCGAGGCCGCCGGCAGCAACATCAACTACCTGGTGTTCAACCCCAAGGACCCGTGGTCGAACAAGCTGGCCGTGCGCCGCGCGATCGCCCAGGTCGTGGACCGCGCCGCGATCGCCCACAAGGTCTACAAGGACACCGTCGACCCGCTGTACTCCATGGTCCCGGCCGGTCTGACCGGCCACACCACGGGCTTCTTCGACTCCTTCGGCGACCCCGACGCCAAGAAGGCGCGCCAGATCCTCGAGGACGCGGGGATCAACGAGACCGTCCCGCTCACCTTCTGGTACACCTCCGACCGCTACGGCTCCGACACCGCCCTGGAGTTCAAGGAGCTCAAGAGCCAGCTCGAGGCCTCCGGACTGTTCTCGGTCACCCTGAAGAACCGCCCCTGGAACAGCTACGTGCTCGGCTACCAGAAGGGCGAGTACCCGGTGTTCGGGCGGGGCTGGGCGCCGGACTTCCCCGACGCCGACAACTTCATCTCCCCGTTCGTCGGCGAGCAGAACGCGCTCGGCACGCCCTACCCGGCGAAGGAGATCACCCAGGTGCTGCTGCCCCGCTCCCGCGAGGTGAGCGACCGCGCCAACGTGACGAAGGACTTCGAGCAGGCCCAGCAGATCCTCGTCAGGGACGCGCGGCTGCTGCCGCTGTGGCAGGGCAAGCAGTACATCGCCTCGTCGGAGGACGTCTCGGGCGCCGAGCGGGCCCTCGACCCGTCGACGATCATGATGGTGTGGGAGCTGTCGCGGAAGACCAGCTGGTAGGCCGCGCCGCCGGGACGGCCCCGGGTCTCGTTGTCAGTGGTCGCCTGTAGGTTCTGTGCTCTGAGGAAATGACCGCACGACGAAGGACGTTGACGTGACCGACACCGCCATGCTGCCCGAGTCCTGGCGCGGGGTTCTGGGCGACGAACTGCAGCAGCCCTACTTCAAGGAGCTGACGGAGTTCGTCGAGGAGGAGCGGGCGAACGGCCCCGTCTACCCCCCGCGCGACGAGGTGTTCGCCGCGCTCGAGGCGACGCCGTACGAGAGCGTGAAGGTGCTCGTCCTCGGGCAGGACCCGTACCACGGAGAGGGCCAGGGGCACGGCCTGTGCTTCTCGGTGCGTCCCGGGGTGAAGACCCCGCCGTCCCTGCGGAACATCTACAAGGAGATGCATCAGGAGCTCGGCACGCCGATCCCGGACAACGGCTATCTGATGCCGTGGGCGCAGCAGGGCGTCCTGCTGCTCAACGCGGTCCTCACGGTCCGCTCCGGCGAGGCGAACTCGCACAAGGGCAAGGGCTGGGAGAAGTTCACCGACGCGGTGATCCGCGCCGTGGCCGACCGGCCCGACCCGGCCGTCTTCGTGCTGTGGGGCAACTACGCGCAGAAGAAGCTCCCGCTCATCGACGAGACGCGGCACATCGTCGTCAAGGGCGCGCACCCCTCGCCGCTCTCGGCGAAGAAGTTCTTCGGCTCCAACCCGTTCACCCGGATCAACGAGGCGGTGGCGCAGCAGGGCCACGAGCCGATCGACTGGACGATCCCGAACCTGGCCTGAGCGCCCCGCCCGGCCCGGCCGTCCGCCCGGCCCGACCACCGCCCGGCCTCACCGACCGCCCGGCAGCACGCCCCCTCGGGCCGCCCCGCGCGGCCGCCCCGGGCCGGTACCTCCGCGGACCGGCCCGGTGCCGCCTGACCCGGTTTGCCGCACCCTGCGGCTAGCGTCGTCGCAACGACGCAAGGAGGCCGAGAGGTGGCGGAGCGACAGGGGCAGACGGCGCCGGACGTCCTGCTGACACGGATCGGGCAGGTCGTGATGCTGCACCACGGCGGAGACCGTGAAGAGGCCCGCAGCAGGCTGCTCGACCTGTGGACGGAGCTCGGCGAGGGCGGCGATCCGCTGCACCGCTGCACCCTCGCCCACTACCTGGCCGACACCCACGACGACCCCCTGGACGAACTCGCGTGGGATCTGCGGGCGCTCACGGCGGCGGACGAGCACGCGGGCTCGGTCGAGGCCCGCGCGCTGTACCCGTCGCTGCATCTCAACCTCGCGGCGGACTACGCCAAGCTCGGCCGCGCCGAGGCCGCCCGCACCCATGTCCGCAGGGCCCGCAGCGCGGCCGTGGCCCTGGCGGACGACAGCTACGGCGACGGCGTGCGGGCGGCGATCAGCAGGATGGAGCTGAGGCTGGGGGAGGGGCGAGGCGACTGGGACCGGGACGGCGACGGATGAGGGGCAGCGGGGCGCGGCGAGCGGTGCACGAGGAGCGGTGAGCCGGGGAGCCGGCTGTCCGTCCCCGGGGCGTCCGGCCGGCTCCCCGGCTCACCGCTCGTAGGTCCGCTCGCAGATCACCGTCTCGGGACTCTCCTCCCGCCAGCCGCCGTACTTCTCGCCGAGTGCGCAGACGTCGGTGCTCCCGCGCACCTCGGCCGCCACGTCCGGCAACTCCACGCGCGGCTGTGCGTGCCGCGGACGCTCCGGCCGGTCCGGCCGCGCCTGCGGACGGGAACGGGGGCCGGGAGCCGGCCCGCCCCCCGCCGTCCGCGGCCGCCCGGCCGACGGGGCGGACGGCTGCGGACGGCGGGGCGGGCCGGCCAGCTCCAGCGCCTCACGGGCCGGCGCCTGCACGACCTGCGTCCCGGTCCGGCCGTCCGGCTCCGGTACGGGCGGCTGGAAGGGGGCCGTGGCCGGACCGGGCGCGGCCGGATGCTGGACGGTCACGCACCCGGACAGCGCCGAGAAGGCCATGGCGGCCAGAAGCGTCGCGGTGGTCGTCGTCGATCGATGCACCCGCGCAACTCTGGTGCTTCTGGTCGCCCGGGCGACAGCGGACGGGCACAGGTTGATCCGCACGGGTGATCTCGTGCCCCTTGCGGGGGAGTCGGGCCGCCCGTGCTGACGTCATTCCCCCGTGGCGCCGTCCAGCTGCTCACGGAGCAGGTCGGCGTGGCCGTTGTGCCGGGCGTATTCCTCGATCATGTGCGTGTAGATCCACCGCAGGCTGAACGGCTCGTTCCTCGACTTGCTCTTCCCCCGGGAGAGGTCGTCGAGAGCGAAGCCGGCCGCGCACTGTCGCGCCACCTCGATCTCGGCCTGCCAGGCGGCGTACGCCCGGTCCCAGGTGTCCTGCTCGGTGAGGTGGAACTCGCCGTCGGGGTCTTCCTCGCTGAAGAAGATCGGGCCGGGGTCGTCGCCCGACAGGACCGCGCGGAACCAGCCGCGCTCCACCTCCGCCATGTGCCGCACCAGACCCATGAGGGACAGTTCGGAGGGCGGCACCGAGGCGGTGCGCAGCTGTGCGTCGCTGAGACCCTCGCACTTCCACGCGAGCGTCTGCCGGTGGTAGTCGAGCCAGCCTTCCAGCATCGTGCGTTCGTCGGCGTTCTGGGCGGGTTCGGTGCGCTGCGTCGTCATCCCCGCATGATCGTCGACGTCACCTCGGCGGGCCAAGCCGCCCTGGTCACGAACCGGCTGCCGCCCGAGGCCGGGGCCCCGCCCCCGCCCGGGGCCGGGGCCGTATGCTGCCGTGCAGGCAGGCAAGCAGTGGAGGAGCTCCCGTGAAGGTCGGCTGCATCGGACTCGGAGACATCGCGCAGAAGGCGTACCTGCCGGTACTGGCCGCGGCCCCGGGGATCGAGCTCCATCTGCAGACCCGCACCCGGGCGACCCTCGACCGGGTCGCCGACATCCACCGCGTGCCCCACGACCGGCGTCACCGCGACCTCGACGCACTGCTCGGCGCCGGCCTGGACGCGGCCTTCGTCCACGCGCCGACCGCCGCCCACCCCGAGATCGTCGCCCGGCTGCTCGAGGCGGGCGTCCCGACGTACGTCGACAAGCCCCTCGCCTACGAACTCGCCGACTCCGAACGGCTCGTGGAGCTCGCGGAGAAGCGCGGCACGTCTCTCGCCGTCGGCTTCAACCGGCGCTTCGCACCCGGCTACGCGCAGTGCGCCGACCATCCGCGTGAGCTGATCCTCATGCAGAAGAACCGGATCGGTCTGCCCGAAGACCCGCGCGCGATGGTCCTCGACGACTTCATCCACGTCGTCGACACCCTGCGCTTCCTGGTGCCCGGCCCGGTCGACGACGTGACCGTGCGCGCCCGCGTCGAGGACGGACTGCTGCACCACGTGGTCCTCCAACTCGCCGGCGAGGGCTTCACCGCGCTCGGCGTGATGAACCGGCTCAGCGGCTCGAACGAGGAGATCCTGGAGGTGTCCGGGCAGGACACCAAGCGGCAGGTCGTCAACCTCGCCGAGGTCGTCGACCACAAGGGGCAGCCGACCGTGCGCCGCCGCGGCGACTGGGTCCCGGTGGCCCGCCAGCGCGGCATCGAACAGGCCGTGTTCGCGTTCCTCGACGCGGTGCGCGCGGGCCGGACGCTCAGCGCCCGGGACGCGCTGGCGACTCATGAACTGTGCGAGCGGGTGGTCCGAGCGGTGCAGCAGCGCTCCGCCGCGGCCTGACCGTGCGCGCGCCCTCCGAGAGCGCCGTCGCCGCGAGCACCAGCAAGGCCAGATGGACCGGCCAGTCCCCGTACCGCACGTACGGGGTGACGCCGTCGGCGAACGGAACCTCGTAGACGGCCGTCGTGCTCGCCTGCGTGCCCAGCCAGGAGCCGACGCGCCGGCCGCTCGCGTCGTACACGGCCGAGACGCCGGTGAGGGTCGCGTGGACGAACGGCCGCCCCGTCTCGGCGGCGCGCAGCGCGCCCAGCGAGGCATGCTGCGCGGGCGCCCAACTGTGCTGGAACGACGAGGTCGACGACTGGGCCACGAGGACGTCCGCGCCGTCCTCGGCGAGGCGGCGGCTCATGTCGGGGAACGCCGTCTCGAAGCACACCATCGGCCCGACGCGCAGCCCGGGGCCGGCGTGCATCACGACCTGCCCGGCGCCGCGCCGCCGGTCCTCACCGGCGGCCTTGCCGACGGACGTGGCCCAACCCAGCAGGGAACGGGCCGGTATGTACTCGCCGAACGGCACCAGCCGCATCTTGTCGTACCGGTCGCCGGTGGGACCGGCCGGGCCGACGAGGATCGAGCTCTTGTAGATGCCGGGCCGGTCCGAGCGGCGGGCGTCCACGTTGACGAGGATGTCGGCGCCGGTCGCCCGGGACAGCGTCGCGAGCCGCTCGGCCAGATCGGGCCGCTCGGCGAGGTCGTACCCGACACTGCTCTCGCCCCAGACGATCAGATCGACGTCCTGCCCGATCAACCGGCGGGTCAACTGCTCCTCGCGGTCGAAGCGCAGGTCGGGGCCGTCGATCACCCCGGGCTGCACGACCGCGATCCGGGTCTCGCCCTCGCCGTCCGGTCGCGGGGCCCAGATCCACGCGGCCGAGGCGGTGGCGGCGGTGGCCACGAGCCCGGCGACGGCCGGCGCCCGGGACGCGGGCAGCGCGATCAGCACGGCCGCCGCCACGTTGACCGCGACCACCAGGAAGCTGAGCAGCCACACGCCGCCGACCGAGGCGAGCCGCAACGCCGGCTGCACCTGCCACTGACTGGCCCCCAGCATGCCCCACGGGCCGCCGAGCGCCTGCCAGGAGCGGACGAGCTCCACGGCCAGCCAGCCCGAGGGCAGGACGAGGAGCGCGCACAGCGCCCGGCCCCGGGTGGGGACGCCCTCGTCCGCCAGGAGCCGTCGCACCAGCCAGCCCCACGGCGCCCACAGGCCGCCCAGCAGCGCGGCGATGACGAGCGTGAACACGTGCAGGTCCGGCAGCAGCCAGTGATGCATGGCCAGCATGAAGCCGAAGCCGCCGCTCCAGCCGTCGTAGGTGGCCCGCCTGAACGTCGGCGCGGAGCGGATGAGCAGGATCCACGGGACCAGCGCGAGATACGCCCACCACCACAGGGCGGGCCCCGGGAAGGCCGCCACGGGCAGCGCGCCCGCGAGGGCCGCCACGGCCGTACGCCGCCGCGGGGAGGTGAGCCAGTGTCCGAGCGTCTTCATATGACACCTCCCTACCCGCGCCGAGCTTCAGTGTGCGCTCCGCGAACGATCTCGGACAGGGCAGGTTCCGGACTTGGCCGAACCCGGCACGCGGCATCACCCCGACGCCTCCGCCCGCCCCGACGCCTCCGCCCGGCGAAGGGCCGGGCCGGCGGCCGACCCCTCGCGGCTCAGCCGGCCATGTTGCGCCACTTCTCCTGTACGGCCACCTCCCGCACCCGCCACCCGTCGGGCGTCCGCAGCAGACCGAAGGAATACCGGCCCCCGCACACGAAGTCCGGCGCGCCGGGCGGCGCCCCGTTCTCCCCGGCCGCGAACCGCATCGGGTTGACGTAGTCCGCCTGCACCCGGGCGGTGTCGCCCGCGTCCTGCTCCAGCGTCCCGAAGCGCACCCGGCGGTTGACGATGAGATGCTGCCGCATCGCGAACACCCGCAGATTGTCCGCGAGCCAGGACGCGACGCTCCCGGCGTCTCCCTCGATGCCCCCGGCCGAGCGGTAGTCCGCCCGCCCGTCCCGGGTGAACAGGTCGCGGTACGCCGTCCAGTCCCCGTCGTCGACCGCCACCGCGTAGTCGGTGACCAACCCGTCGACGGCCAGCCGGTCCATCACGGTGGCGAGCTCCACACGCTGCGTCATGGGCCCGAGTGTTGGGCATGCGGGCTGCTCAGCCAAGGGCTGTGCCGGGATCGATGCGGGCAGGGCGAAATTCGGTGGCCCGAGGGACGAGCGGGCGGTCGGTCTGCTCCGGTGAACGAAGAGAACGAACCGCGGAACGCCTGCGACCGGAACCACGGCGCCGACCGACCCGCCGAGCAGGAACCGAAGTTCGGCATCCGCGCCCTGCAACCGAGACCACCGTCACCGTGTACCGGGCCTACCGCCCGGGCAGCGGCGTCCCGGCAGCCCGCGACGGCCGCTTCCCGCCGACCTGGAGCCGGGAGCGCATGACGTGGATCATCAAGCAGCGTGCGCCGACCTCTGCCGCCATACGGCCTGAGGATGGTGCCGGCGGTTGTGCCCAGGTTGCCGGTCAGGAACTCAGGTGGGCCAGGAGCTCCTCGCTTGCGGGGTACGGCTGTTCCTGGGGGAGCAGACGCGTGGCCGCGTCCAGTTCGCCGTCCCTGGCGAGTGCGTGGATCTCGTGGGCGAGCGGGGTCACGTCGTTGATGGACACGATCCACTCGTCCGCGTAACGCGTCGACGCCTCGCCCGAGAGCCCCAGTTGCAGCGAGCGGTGCGGCAGGGGACGCAGGTGCAGATCGCGTTCGGGATCCCACTGGACGCGGGCCGGTGCGCGCTTGAGGTCGCGCTGCCAGGCGCTGCGATCGGGGTGCAGTCCGCGGACGTAGTGCGACAGGCAGGCATGACGCAGCGCCCAGTCGAAGCCGTCACGCGTGATCTCGACGGCGAGGACGGTCTCCTGCCCCTCCTTCAAGCCCCAGCCGGAGCGGTACATCATCCACATGAAACTGGGCTTGATCCACGTCATCCGGTCAGGCTTCCACGCGGCGGGGAAACGGCCCTTGCGGGCGGCGGGGCCACCGATCTCCGGGCGGTACGCCTGATAGACGGTGATCGTGGACGCCGTGTGGAGCGCGCGGATCCTGCGGAGTGGTTCTTCCATGGAGAACAGCGTGGGCCCCGGCCGGCTCGGGTGACCACCGATTTTCCCCCGTTGCTCGATCCGATGGAGCATGCCAGCCGCAGGCGACAGGCAGTCGCCCGTTCTGGCCAAGTGGCGTCCGATGTCAGAACGGGGGTTCCAGACTGCCGCTCGCTGTGACGGGCCCAAGAAGGTGCCCGGCCCCGGTGCGCCTCCCGGGACTGCAACTCCATCGATTTCACATTGTGCAGACTGTTGCGTATCAAGCAATGACCGGGCCATGATTGCCGCGCTTGACGCGGTATTCGACCTCGTTGCCGCCCGCCCCGCCGTGCTCCAGGGGGGCCGGAGCAATCACGGGGCGTTCCACTCTCCTCAAGGGAGGCCAGATGACACCACGCAGGGGAAGACGGCTCAGTCTGTCGGCGGTAATGAGCGCGCTCGCAGCGCTGCTGATCGCGAGCCTCGTCGGGCTGTGGCCGCCCCAGGATGCGACGGCGGCGGGCACGGACGGGAAGGCCGTGGCGGCCCAGCTGCAGCACTGGCCCGCTCCGGTCGCCGAAAAGCTCGGCCAGGTCATCGAAGAGCACGCCGACCAGGGTGCGTACGCGGTCTTCGACGCCGACAACACCACTTACCGGTACGACCTCGAGGAGTCGCTGCTCCCCTACTTGGAGATGAAGGGGAAGCTCAAGCGCTCGACGATGGACCGGTCCCTGAGGCTCATCCCCTTCAAGGACACGAAGAACCATCAGGAGAGTCTCTACAGCTACTACAACCGGCTCTGCGAGATCGACGACCAGGTCTGCTACCCCTGGGTCGCCCAGATCTTCTCCGGATTCACGCTGAAGCAGCTCAAGGGGTACGTCGACGACCTGCTCGCATACGGCAAGCCCATCCCGGCCGAGTACTACGTCGGTGACCGGCTGACGAAGACCCAGGTGCAGCCACCGCAGTTCTACCGGGGCATGCAGGAGCTGTACCACGTCCTGCGGGACAACGGCATCGAGGTCTACGTCGTCAGCGCCGCCAGTGAGGAGTTGGTCCGGGACGTGCTGTCCGACCCCAAACACGGCTACGGCGCCAAGCCGCAGAACGTCATCGGCGTCTCCATGCTGCTCAAGGACCCGGTCACCGGGAATCTCACCACCGCCCGCAAGGAGATCGCCGAGGGCCGCTACGACCCGCGCGAGCTCGCGAACGACAAGTTGACCCCGACCCTGTGGGCCCCGCTGACCTGGTTCCAGGGCAAGCCCGCCGCCATAAACACGTATATCGACCAGTGGCGCAAGCCGATTCTGGTCGCGGGCGACACCCCGGTCAGCGACGGCCCCATGCTCTTCCAGTCCACCGACGTGGAACACGGCGGGACCCGGATCTGGGTCAACCGCAAGGACAAGTACCTTACGCAGATCCAGGACATGCAGAAGGCGAACGCGGCCCGGCAGGAGGAGCTCGGCCAGCAGGTCACAGCCGACAAGAACTGGCTCGTGGTCAAGCCGGATGAGATCCGCTGACGTACAGCCGCAGCACGCGGGTCTGGTCGGTGCGGCGGCCGTGCTCGGCGCACCGCCCAGGTTCGCGGTCCCAGGACCGCATGGAAACAGTGACCGACAAGAGGCCCAGGGGCAGGCGAACATGAACGCCGGCTCAGGTGACCACCGATTTTCGACTGCTGCTCGCTACGACGGACCACGCCGTCTCGACGACGGCCGCAGCACCGCGCGAATTGCCGCCCGGATGGCTCGCGAGTCCGCAGAGATGAGAGCCTCTGCGTGGTCAGTCGAACGCCACGACCAGGCGGACGCCGTCATCACCGAAGCGGCCTGCCAGGGCCTTCATCACGGCGAAGACATGGGGCCAGTGCGTTTCCGGTCCCAGGACGGTGCCAACGGTCAGCGATTCGTATGCGCACATCACTTCGTCGGTGGTCCACTCCACGCGTCCCGTCGCACTGCGCAAGTCCGCGGGCGGCGCCCCAACCGCGGAAAGGGCTTCCGGCGGCCAGGAATCGGAAACGAGTTGTTGATGCAGTGTCGACGGCAGTGATTTCGTGCACCAGGTCAGCCGGCCGATGAAGTGACCAGGCACGGTCGAGGGATCCATCGAAGCAAGCTCCGCCCAGGTGACCCAGGTCGCGCCGTACAGGGAACCCGCTGCAACCCAGGACCCCAACTGCGAGCGCATCCCGCTCGACAGATCGACGGGAAGGCCGCGGTCTGGTGCGAGCGGTTGAAAGCCCGCGTAGTTGCGCACTCCGAAGAGACATCCGAACGCCGCGTAGTCGGTCTCGTCGTACAACGGCCAGAGATCCATGGAGGCCACCCACGGCTCACCGTCGTAGTAGTCGGTGCCGACGCCGGGATGCCGAAACTCGATGCCGCCGTGGATGTCCGTACTCACGATGCGGCACCGTAACAGCGCAGACCTCGACAGGCACACGTCTTTATCGGCCGATCAGCAACGGAGACGGGCCGTATCCCCGTAGATGCGCAGGATGCAGTCTTTGGAGAGGCCCAAGGGCGCGCTCCCGTCCGAAGGGTGCAGGGTCAGCCCCAGATCCGTCAAAGGCCGGATGGCCTTCGCGTGCCGGCTCCCATCAGGGTCGGGGCCCTGTACGGCCGCCCACGCCTCGAACAGGGCACTGACGGGCTCCCAGCCCGGCCCAGGCAGGAAGTGGCACAAGATTGTCGGCTGGTCGATCCCCTGCTCATGCCGTGTTCCCGAGCTGTACGGCGACCAGGCGGAGTGGAAGCGGCAGCTGAAGCGGTCGCCGGCGCGGGTCCAGTGGGACCCGGCGCGGGACCTGCGACTGCGACCCCTGCCGTACCGGTCGTTGCAGCTCGGGCTCTCGGGTGAGGCCGTGCGGCGCTGTGCGGACGAGTGGATCGTCGGCATCCGGGAGATGATCTCTACTCGACCTCGATGCCGAAATCCCGCACGAGTTCCTCCAGGCCGCCCGTGTAGCCCTTGCCGCCCAGGACGAAATCCCAGTCCCCGTTCGACCTTCGGCGGAAGGACCCGAGCACCAGGGCGGTTTCGCGGGGCCGGCCGTCGGAGACCTCCAGCCGTCCCAGCTCGGTGAGCCCCGGGTCGAGCAGTCGGATGCCGGCGTCGGTGAAACCGGAGAGGTCGGCGTCCGGGTTGACCTCTGGGTCGACGGCTGCCACGAGCACGAACCGGTCGGCCTCGTCGGGCAGCCCGTCGAACGAGACGCAGATCGCGGCCTTGTCGGGTGCGCCGGCGGGAAGGGCGCGCACCGAGCCGTCGGGCGTCTGCGGGTTGTTGAAGAAGACGAAGTGGTCGTCGCTGAGGACCCGGTTGCCACGGCAGACGAGAGCACACACGTCCAGGGCGACGCTTCCGGTCCACGACATGCCCAGGACGTTGTAGTCGTCGGGCAGCCGGGTGTCCGGCGTCGAGGGCGCCGTCTGAGCCGAACCGCGTCGACCGCCCTCACCCAGTCGTCCACGCAGTCCGTGGCGGTGCAACAGGTCGACGAGTTCCGCGCCCGAGACGAGTTCCAGCGGCTTGCCGTTGGCGAAGGTGTGTGAGCCGGGACCGAAACCCGACGTCGTCACGAGGACGCCCTTGTTGGCGCCGGCGTCCTGAACGGTCCCGTACAGGTCACGCACGGCGGTGGGCGGCACGGTGTTGCGGTAGCGCTTCACCTGCACGACGATCTTGCCGCCCCGGATCGGCGTCGGATCCAGCGCGTCGACGTCCACACCGCCGTCGTTGGAGCGCTGGGTGGTCACCGCCTGCATCCCCATGGCGCGGAAGAGATCGGCGACGAGGTCCTCGAAGGCGATCGGGTCCATGGCGAACAGGTCGGGCTCCGCATCGCTGCCGTGGGCGACCACACGGTGACCGACGTCCTGCGGTCGTCTGCCCGGCCGCACCGGCGTGAGTTGGTCGGGTCGAGCCGAGAGCTGTCCGCGCAGTGCGTCGGCCAGGCAGCTGGTCGCGTCGACCTGCGCCAGGTGCAGGTCACGGAACGAGTCGCGTCGGGCCATGACGGTGGCGAGGAAGATCTGGCCCGGTCGGCCCGTCGTGGGGTCGTGCCCGTCGATGAAGCCGTTCACCGTCACCGACTCCAGCGCACCCAGCTCATCCGCGCCGAACAGCTCGTGCAGAACGAGCAGCATGCACTGGGCCAGAACCTCCCGATACAGAGCCCGGCGCTGGCCGACCGGTCGGGGAGTCTCCTTGTCCTGGTCGGCCCCGGACAGGTACCGAACGGCCTTGACCTCGGGGACGATGCTGTAGGCGGGCAGCTCCCAGTCCAGCACCAGTTGCCGTGCCGCGGGGTCGTAGGCTGCCGCCACCTGACGTGGGAAGCCCTCCGGCCACGCCGTCGAGGCGTAGAGGGCGGCGGAGAAGTACTCGATCACGGAATCGGGATCCCGGCGCCGCACGCCTTCGGCTGTCGCGTCGATGCCGGCGTTGTGCCGCCGCACATCGGCCAGCTGGGTGTCGACCCACTGCTGGTACTCCCGCTGATACGAAGCCAGTTGGCGCCGACGTTGAGTCTCCGCGGCCTGGGCCGCCTGCCGGTCGCGCTCGAAGCGCGCCCGCGCTTCGGCCTGTGCCTGGGCCCTGCGACTCGCGGTCCAGCCGCTCTGGGTCTGGTAGTTCTGGAAATCCGGCATCGGCACCGGGTGTGCCAGCGGTCCCGGGGCGAAGGGCTGCACCTCCTCAGGCCGTCTGAGGGAGGAGGCCCTGAAGGCCTGAGCCCGGCAACCCGAGGCGAGCAGACCTTGCAACGACGCAACGCGTGCGTCCAGTTCCTCCGTGCGCCGTAGAGCCTCTGCCTGTCGGTACTCGCGGTGGCTCTGGGCGGCTCGCCGCTGGTAGGCCCGCTCCTGCTGTTCTTGCTGTCTGCGCCGTCTGGCTTCGGCTTCCAGCTGGCGCTGCTGCTGCCGTTGCATCTCAGCCCAGAGGCCGACAGAACCGGTAGACCGACGACTCATGTGCTGCAGGCCCTCCCCAGGGGCGGGGACGGCCGAGAACCAGTTTGGTTGTCCCCGCAACCAGTTGTCACGAGACGACTCTATCCAGCAATCTCCGTCTCGCACATCCACTCGTCAAACGTAGACCGATCGGGTCGTCTCCGCAGGTCAACGTGACCGAAGGGTAACCACCACCGGGTCGGGGCGCAGTGCCGGATCCGGCTACCGGGCAGAGGGCGAGCGGTGGAAGGGGCGATCGCCGGAGCGGACTCAGCCGGCCTGCCGGGCAGCCCGCAGCATGGCGTCCGCCACCGTGAGGAACAGCACGGGATCCGGAACACCGGCGACCGGTTCACGCACCGGCTTGCGCTCACCGATGATGACGACGCAGACGGTCGATCCCATCAGTTCGACCTCGCTGATCCGCTTCCAGTCCAGGACCGTGCCCCCGTGCTCGAGTCCCGCCGGTCCCACCGTGAACGGTCCGAACTGCAGGCGCTCACCGGCCTGCAGCAACTCGGCGAGTTCGGCCAGCCGGGCCGTGGCGTCCTCCTCGGCGATCCGGTTCCGGACCGCGGCCCAGTTGTTCGCGATCAGGGAGCCGACCTCCTGGGCACCGGGAGTGTCACCCGACACCATGAAGTTGCCGGCCGCCATCTGGACGTACACGGAATGGGTGGTGGACATTTTGACCCCGTTGCGGACGAGGTCCGTCGCGTGCCGCTGGCATCCGGTGATCTCGTCCCAGGTCCCGGCGATCGGCGCCTGCGAACCGTACTGGTAGACGACGCCACGGTCGAAGACGGCGCACCAGGCGACCGGTCTGAACCGTGCGGCCAGCGGGACGGAGATCGCCCCGAGGAAGGAGCCCCCGCCGAGGATGATGAAGAGGAACGCGTTCGTCCACTCGCTCTCGTCGCTGATGACGAAGACCATCATGACGCAGAACGCCGTGACCAGCAGGAACATGAACGAAGCCCACCAGGCGACCGAACTGGTCCGTGTGCGAAAGGCGTACCGGCCGGATCCGAGCTGCCGCTGCGCCGCCGCACCGGGCACGGTCGCCGGGATCTCGTCCCACACGTTTCGAGCCGTCATCGTCGCTCCCGCCGTGCTGCCGTTCCCCAACAGGCCTGCAAACAAGGCGAGTTGACGATTCGAATGTCATGCGATGCTAAGGGGTCCGGCTGGAAACCGGTAGAAGGGCGCGGCCGTGGGATCCGGCGGGTCCGGAAGGCTTCGCAGGACGCCTTCGCGGGCGTTCGCAAAGGAACCACGGCCGCGTCCCGGCCGTCCTACGATCGCTCGCATGCTGATGCGTCGGACCTTACGGATGATCGTCGTGCTCGCCGTGACCCTCGCCGGAGCGATCGGGGGTGGCCTCGGGACGGCGCAGGCCGAGGGGAGCGGACCCTCGTACGACCGGCAGCTGCTGTTCTACAACCACTCCTACGGAGTCCTCGACCGGGAGACCGCCGACGCCGTGGAGCACTCCGCCTACCTCTCGGACTTCGCCGACTTCCAGGTCCGCACCACCACCGGGACCGGCGGACAGACCTGGACCGGCCGCTATCTGATGGGCCGCGAGACCTACCTGGAGCTGTTCGGAGTGGGTGACATCGCCGGCCCGGACGGCGCCCTCGGCTCCGCCGGGCTGGGGCTCTCGACCGAGCGGGCGGGGGATCTGGCGGCGGTCGCCGAGCGCCTGAGGAGCGAGGGGGTCGCCGATCCCGTCGAGTTCCTCCAGACCCGGGACTTCGGTGACGGAGTGCCCGTGCCGTGGTTCGACGCCGTCCTCACCACCGCCGAGTACGACGCCTTCGGGGCCTGGGCGATGGAGTACCGGCCCGAGTACTTCGCCGATCCCCGCGGCCACACCGAGCCGGCGAGCTTTCCCGGTGACGTCGGCAGGGAGCGCTACCTCTCCGACGACTACCGCACCCGTCTGATGCGTGACGTGACGTCCGTCCGGCTCGCGGTCACCGAGGGCGACCTCGCCGACACCGTGCCGCTGCTCCGGGCGGGGGGCTTCGTCGTCCGGGACGTGACGGGCGGTGGCGTCGTCGCGGAGTGCGGTGGCACCACGATTCGGCTCGACGTCGTGCCGCGTGATCAGGCCGGGCTGCGTCGCGTCGACATGTCGCTCAACCGGCCCGTGCCGGACCGGCACGTCGAGCGGATCGGTCACTCGACCCTGGTCGTGGGCCCCGGCAGCCGTGCCGTGTGGACCTTCGCCGGTGACGCAGACGAGCTCCCCGGGAGCGCCGGGCCGGCGAGGACGCCCACCGGGTGAGAGAGGATGCCGTGTGAGCCCGACCCTGAGATTCTTCTTCGAGGCCGGCGTGGACACTCCACTATGGCCGCAGGACACGAACAGTGAGTACGGCTACCCCGTCGAGCTGCGTCGGCTGCCGATCGGCGCGGCGACGAGGGCGGAGCTGGCCAGGCTGTCCGAGTGGTATCAGTCGTCGATCGACTGGTCCTACCCGCCGAATCCGTCGCCCTGGTCGGACGAGGAACGCGAGCGCTTCAAGGAGCAGGCGCAGGCGGTCCTGGCGGCTCTGCGGCGCGAGTTGGGCGCGGAGTGGACCGTCCGCGACGAGAGTCTGCTCTGACGACGGGTGCCGGCGAGCGGCGGTGGTGGTGGTGCGGGGCTCAGGCCGCCTTGACCACTTCGCCCCGGATCGCCGAGGCCCACTCCACCACCAACAGCTCGTACTCCGCCCGCTCATGGGTCGACAGCGAACCGCCGGCACGCATCCAGAGCGCCCGGATCCGCTCGTTCACCTCGGCAGCGGACCGCACGGAACCAGGGGAGACAGAAGTGGGGGACATGGGCCAAGCCTAGGCGCATCAACTGACACTGCGCTACCGGACGGCTACGCCCGCCGGTATGGGCTTGGTCACGGTTGATCGATCAACCGGGCCGTCCCTGTGGGGAGTTCACCCGAGCTCGCCGTTTCGTGCTCCGGGCAGCCCGATCAGGTCCGGCCCGGGCGCTCGACCCGGTCCGGCCCCGCCCGGGCCGCCCGACCCGCTCCGGCCGGGCAGGCCCGACCGGGCGGACGCGTCAGCCCGCCGACTCCGCCGCGTGCGGGCTCAGCGCACCCGTCGCGACCAGCGCGATGATGACGACGCCCAGGACGACGCGGTAGTAGACGAACGGCATGAACGACTTGGTGGAGATGAACTTCATGAACCAGGCGATGACGGCGTATCCGGACGCGAACGCGATGGCCGTCGCGAACATGGTCGGCCCCCACGCCACATGGCCGCCCTCCAGCGCGTCCTTGGTCTCGAAGACTCCGGAGGCCAGCACGGCCGGGATGGCCAGCAGGAACGAGTAACGCGCCGCGGCCTCGCGCTTGTAGCCCATGAACAGACCGCCGCTGATGGTGGCGCCGGAACGGGAGACGCCGGGGATCAGCGCGCAGGCCTGGCAGAGGCCGAAGATCAGGCCGTCCTTGACGCCCAGGTTCTCCAGGGTCTTGCGCTGCTTGGGCGCGCGGTGCTTCCCGCCGGTCTCGTCACGTGCCGCGAGACGGTCGGCGACGCCGATCACGATGCCGACGACGACGAGCATGGTGGCGGTGATCCGCAGGTCGCGGAAGGGGCCCTCGATCTGGTCCTTCAGGGTCACGCCCAGCAGGCCGATCGGGATCGAGCCGACGATCACCAGCCAGCCCATCTGGGCGTCGTGGTCCTTGCGCATCGTCTTGTCGAACAGCGACCTGCTCCACGCCGCGATGATCCGGCCGATGTCCTTGCGGAAGTAGATGAGGACCGCGGCCTCCGTGCCGATCTGCGTGATCGCCGTGAACGCGGCGCCGGGGTCTTCCCACCCGGAGAACGCCGCGGTCAGGCGCAGATGCGCGCTGGAGGAGACGGGGAGGAACTCGGTCAGCCCCTGGACGAGTCCGAGGATGAGGGATTCAAACCAAGACATGAGGTTACGGAGTCCAAGTGCCGATCGGAGAGGGGCGACGGCGGCGGCAGGCGGCCGCGCCGTTGATTCAAGACTGTGCAAAGGAAGCGTAGCGGTCTCGTGTGCCGCCTCGTTCACAGGGGTTTCGGGGGACGCCGCGCCGGAGCCCGTGCGGGCGCCCGCCGCTCGACCGCCAGGCGCCCGCCGTCCGCCCGTCACGCCGCCGACGCCTCCGCCGATGCTCTCTCCCGCGCCTTCCCGCCCCGTCCGCGCGCGGCCCGTGCCAGGGCGGCGGCGCGGGTACGCATGGTTGACCCGCCGCCCGGCAGCCGCATACGTTGCTGCCGATGGGAAAGCGCTTGCTGTGCATATGTCCTGCACGCTTCCCGATCGTCGCCGGCCCGCCCGGCTCAACGGCCGCACGTCACAGGAGTGCTGATCACACCCATGTCCACCACCACTCCGCCGCCCTGCATCCCGCTCGACGGCCGCCGTATCCGGGCCGCCGTCATCGGTGTCGGCGCCATCGGCCGCGGTTCCCATCTGCCGGCCCTCCAGGAGCTCGCCGCCGAGGGCGAGACCGAGGTCGTGGCGGCCGTCGACATCGATGCCACCGCCGTCCGGGCGTTCTGCGCGGACGAGGGCGTCCCGCACGCCTACACCGATCTGGAGCGGATGCTGGCGGAGCAGCGACCCGACCTCGTGACCATCTGCACGCCGCCGACCCTGCACCGCGAGCAGAGCATCGCCGCGCTGCGGGCGGGCGCCTGGGTGTGGTGCGAGAAGCCGCCCGTGCCGACCCTCGCCGACTACGCGGCCGTGGAGGCGGAGGAGGGCGCACAGGGCGGCCCGTACTCGTCGATCGTCTTCCAGCACCGTTTCGGCTCCGGGACGCGGCACGTGCGGCGGCTGCTCGCCGAGCAGGCCTTCGGACGGCCGCTCGTCGTGCACTGCCAGACGACCTGGTACCGCGACACCGCGTACTACGCCGTGCCCTGGCGCGGCCGCTGGCAGACCGAGGGCGGCGGCCCGGCGATGGGCCACGGCATTCACCAGATGGACCTCATGCTCGATCTGCTCGGCCCGTGGAGCGAGGTGCGCGCGATGGCCGGCCGGCTCGTGCACGACGTGGAGACGGAGGACGTGTCCACCGCACTGGTCCGCTTCGAGAGCGGAGCCCTGGCCACGGTCGTCAACAGCGTCCTGAGCCCCGACGAGGTCAGCCGCATCCGCATCGACTGCGAGCGGGCCACCGTCGAGCTCACCCACCTCTACGGCCACTCCAACGCCGACTGGCGCGTCACCCCCGCCCCCGGTGTGCCGGACGACGAGGCGGCGGGCTGGCGGGACTTCGGCGCGGACGTCCCCAGCTCGCACCTCGCGCAGCTGCGGGAGCTGGTCGCGAGCATGCGCGCCGGCCGCAGGCCGCGCAGCAGCGGCGCCGACGGACGCACCAGCCTGGAACTGGTCACCGCGCTGTACAAGTCGGCGTTCACCGACCGCACGGTGCGGCGGGGCGAGATCGGGCCCGGCGACCCCTACTACACGGCCCTGCACGGCGGCGCCCCGGGCTGGGCCCCCGGCACGGGCAGCCCGGCCACAGGCACGGGCACAGGCACAGGCACAGTCGCGGGCACCGGCACCGGCACCGGCATGGGCTCGGGCGGCGCCCCTGGCCCGGCGCAGGCGGAGGTGCCCGCGTGAGCGGGGAGCCGCGGCTCCTCCACGCCCACGGCGACCGCGTCACGGTGACCGACCCGGTCACCGGGGTGGAGCTGCTCGCCTACGTCTACCGACCGGAGGCCGCCTGGGAGGCGCCGAAGCCGTACATCCACCCGGTGCGGACCCTGGCCGGAGACGTCGTCACCGACTACCGCCCGAACGACCACCGCTGGCACAAGGGACTGTCGCTGACCGCCTCCCATCTCTCGGGCGCCAACCTGTGGGGCGGCAACTCGTACGTCCACGGCCACGGTTATCTCGAACTGCCCGAGCAGGTCGGCTCCATGACGCACGCGGGCTTCGACGAGGTCGCCGCGAGGGACGGCCGGGCCGTCATGGCCGAGCGCCTGGACTGGCGGCCGCACAGCGGGGAGCTGTGGGCGCAGGAGTCGCGCCGGATCGAGGTGCACGACGTCGACCACGGCTCCGGTTCCTGGGCGCTCACCTGGACCAGCGCCGTCGTCAACCGCCGGGAGGAGCCGCTGCGCTTCGGCAGCCCGACCACCGCGGGGCGGGAGATGGCCGGCTACACGGGCCTGTTCTGGCGCGGTCCGCGGGGCTTCCGGGGCGGCCGGATAATCGGCCCGGACGGGGAGGGGCCGGGGCTCATGGCCTCGCAGAGCCCGTGGCTCGCCCTGTCCGGCGAGCACGACGGCGCCGACGGCCACGCCACCGTCGTCTTCGTGCACGCCCCCGAGAACGACCACGACGGGGCCCGGGGCGCGCACCCGGCCCACTGGTTCGTTCGCAACGAGCCCTTCGCGGGCATCGCCCCGTCCTGGGCGTTCTTCGACGAACTGGAGCTCGCCCCGGGCGAGACGCTCGGACGCCGCTATCGCGTCGTCGTGGCCGACGGCGCCTGGGAGCGGCCGGAGATCGTCAAGTACCTCGAGGAGCACCCCTGGTGAGCGGGTACGCGGGCCTGCCCGGCGGCATCGCTGTGTCGCAGCTGAGCGTGTACGACTGGCCCGCTGCCGACGGTTCATGCGGCGGGACCCCGCACATGCACCTGGCCTGCACCGAGGGGTACGTCGTCACGGGCGGCCGCGGCGCGGTGCAGACCCTGACGGCGGCCGGTCACCGTGTCACGCCTCTCACGCCCGGCACGGTCGTCTGGTTCACGCCCGGCACGATCCACCGGCTGGTCAATGAGGACGACCTGCGCATCACGGTGCTGATGCAGAACGGCGGGCTGCCCGAAGCGGGCGACGCGGTGCTCACGCTGCCCCCGAGCTACCTCGCCGACCCGCAGACGTACACCGCCGCGACGGCGATCCCGGCCGACGCCGCGGAGGCGGAGCAGGCCAGGATCGCCCGGGCCCGGCGGGACCTCGCGCTGGAGGGCTACCGGGCGCTCCGCGAGGCGCCGGACCCCGCGGCCGCCCTGGCCGCCTTTCACCGGGCCGCCGCCGCGCTCGTGCGGCCGCGGCTCGCGGCATGGCGTGAGCGCTGGCTCCGCGGGGCGCGGGCGGCGGCGCAGACCACGGCGGAGCAGCTCGACCGGCTCGCGGACGGGGACGTCTCCCACCTCGCCGAGGCGGTCGTACGGGCCGAAGAGCCCTCGGCGCACGGGAGGTTCGGGATGTGCGGCCGGCTGGACGTGTACCGGGCGTAGGACCCCTGCGGGAGCCGGGAGGCGGGGGAGGGGCCGCTATGGGCGGCGGGGCGCCGGCGGCCGGACCGGGCCGGTCACCGGGGTCACGCCCGGCGCAGGTGGTGGCGCTTGCACCAGGCGACCGCCGCGCCGCCGAGCGCCGGCAGGGCGATGCAGCCCAGGGCGATCAGGAAGGCCGGCGAGGTGGGGGAGGAGGCGCGGGCCCCGGCTACGACGTACGCGGCCGTGTTCGGGACCGAGCCGAGCGCGGTCGCGATCAGGAAGGACGGCCAGCTCATCCGCGAGACGGCGGCGCAGTAGTTGGCGGCCGCGAAGGGCACTCCGGGAAAGAGCCGGGCCGCCAGCATCGAGCGCAGGCCGTGCCGGCTGAGCTGCCCGTCCGCCGCGGTGAGCAGCCGTCCGCGCAGCAGTGGCCGCAGGGCGTCCTGACCCAGCAGCCGGCCCAGCCCGAAGGCCGTGCCGGCCCCCAGCACCGTGCCCGCCAGCGCCGCCGCGATGCCCCACTGCGAGCCGAACAGCGCCCCCGCGGCCAGGTTCAGCAGCGGTCTGGGCACGAACGCCACCGTGCACAGTCCGTACGCCGCCGCGAAGACCACGGCCGCCGAAGGGCCGCCCAACTGCGGTGGCCAGCCGTCCGCGAGCAGCTTCTGCGGCTCGAAGAGCAGCACACTCGTGGCGGCCGCGACGAGCAGCGCGACCAGCAGAGCCAGGCGGGACCACGGCGAGAGCAGCACCGCGGTGCACCGCGCGGCGAGACCGCCGGGTGCGCGGACGGCAGCGGTGTCGCCGGCGACGACGGGTGGGACGGCGGGCGTGGCGACGCCGGTGCCCAGGGGGCGGACGGCGGGGACGACGAGCTCCGTGGCGATGGCCCGGGGAGGAGCCGTGGCGGTGCCGCCAGAGCGGGTGGTGGCATCGAGCATCCAGCGACAGTAACCGACGGAGATGTGTGATCGCCGTATGGTGCGTCTCATGACCGTCACAAGTGCGGGCGCTCCCGGCGTGCCGGACAGCGCCCTCGCCGACGTCGTGCTGGAGCGGCTGACGACCGTGTACGGGGCCGCCGCCGACCCCGGCCGGGCGGCGGCGATGCGCGCGTACATGAAGGACGTCGCCCCGTTCCTGGGCCTCCCCACACCCGGCCGCCGGGCCCTGTCCCGCACGGTCCTGGCGGGCACCCCGCGCCCCGGCGAGGACGACTGCACGGCGATCGCGCTGCGCTGCTGGGCGCTGCCGCAGCGCGAGTACCACTACTTCGCCGTCGACTACCTGCGCCGGCACGCGGGTCGCCTGTCCTCCGCCTTCCTGCCGACGGCCCGCCGGCTCGTCGCCACGACGTCGTGGTGGGACACGGTGGACCTGCTCGCCGCCCATGTGGTCGGCGCCCTCGTCGCGGCCGATCCCCGGCTCACCGCCGCCATGGACGCCTGGATCGCGGACGACGACCTGTGGGTCGCCCGCACCGCCCTGCTCCACCAGCTGACCTACAAGGACCGCACGGACGCGGACCGACTGTTCGCGTACTGCCTGCGCCAGTCCGGGCATCCCGACTTCTTCGTGCGCAAGGCCATCGGCTGGAGCCTGCGCGAGTACGCCAAGACCGACCCGGAGGCCGTCCGGGGCTTCCTCGCCCGCGAGCGGGGCCGGTTCGCGCCGCTGAGCGTGCGCGAGGCGCTGAAGAACATCGGCGGCGTCCCGGCCGGTTGAGGGCCGGCCGCGGCCGGACCGCAGAGCCGTCGGAGCGCCGCCGAACCGCCGAAAACCCTTCGACACCGGACGAACGGTCCGCGATGATCGACGACATGTTCCGGTACGCCTTCCTCCTCGCCGCATCCGCAGTCGCGGATGCCCCGAAGGCTGCCGTCCCGCCTGTCCCGGCCGCTGTCGACGGCGCCCGAAGCTGACCCTCTCCGGATCGTCCGGCGGACCCCCCAGGGGGAGGGTCGGGCAGTGACCCGGGGTCCGCGTTCCTCTGGAACTCCTACGGACACGCTTCGAGGTACAGCCATGCCCAAGACCGCCTACGTGCGCACCAAGCCGCACCTCAACATCGGCACCATGGGTCACGTCGACCACGGCAAGACCACCCTGACCGCTGCCATCACCAAGGTCCTGGCGGACCGCGGGACCGGCGCCTTCGTGCCGTTCGACCGCATCGACCGCGCCCCGGAGGAGGCCGCCCGCGGCATCACCATCAACATCGCGCACGTCGAGTACGAGACTGACACCCGGCACTACGCGCACGTCGACATGCCGGGCCACGCCGACTACGTCAAGAACATGGTCACCGGCGCCGCGCAGCTCGACGGGGCGATCCTCGTCGTCTCCGCGCTCGACGGGATCATGCCGCAGACCGCCGAACACGTCCTGCTCGCCCGGCAGGTGGGGGTCGACCACATCGTCGTCGCGCTCAACAAGGCCGACGCCGGGGACGAGGAGCTCATCGACCTCGTCGAACTGGAGGTCCGCGACCTGCTCACCGAGCACGGCTACGGCGGCGACGCCGCGCCCGTCGTCCGGGTGTCGGGGCTGAGGGCGCTCGCGGGCGACCCTCGGTGGACGGCGTCGGTCGACGCGCTGCTCGACGCGGTGGACACCTATGTGCCGCTGCCCGAGCGGTACCTCGACGCGCCGTTCCTGCTGCCCGTGGAGAACGTGCTCACCATCACCGGCCGCGGGACCGTCGTCACCGGCGCGGTGGAGCGGGGCACGGTGCGGGTGGGCGACCGGGTCGAGGTGCTGGGCGCGGGCGTCGAGAGCGTGGTGACGGGGCTGGAGACGTTCGGCAAACCCATGGACGAGGCGCAGGCCGGCGACAGCGTCGCGCTGCTGCTGCGCGGTGTGCCGCGCGACGCCGTGCGCCGGGGTCATGTGGTGGCCGTCCCCGGCAGCGTGACGCCCCGTCGCAGGTTCTCCGCCGAGGTGTACGTGCTGTCGACCCGGGAGGGCGGCCGTGCCACGCCCGTCTCGACCGGATACCGGCCGCAGTTCTACATCCGCACGGCGGACGTCGTCGGGGACGTGGACCTGGGGGAGACCGCCGTGGCGCGGCCCGGTGACCGGGTCGCCATGACCGTCGAGCTGGGCCGGGAGGTCCCGTTGGAGCCGGGGCTGGGCTTCGCCGTCCGTGAGGGCGGGCGGACGGTGGCGGCGGGCACGGTGACAGCCGTGCTGTGAGCACGGCCCGACCCTCGTGGCCGCCCCGGGCCGGGCCACGCCTGCCTCGTACCGGGTCGCGCGCCGTGGTGGGGCGGGCGGACGGGGGGACCGCGGACGCGCGCCGCGGTCCCCCCGGCACAATGAGTGCGTGAACGACCAGGTGAGCCCGCAGGCGAACGACGACCCCGTACCCGTGACCCGGGACGTCGACCACGGCGTCGCCAAGCTGATGCCCGACGTCAGCCGGCGCCTGGCCTGGCTGCTGACGGTCGACGGGGCCCCGCAGTCCTACGTCGACCTCGACGAGCCGGCCCATCTGGAGTTCGAGTACACGCGCCGTCTGGGTCATGTCCTGGACACCGTCGCCGATCCGGGGCGGCCGCTGGACGCGCTGCATCTCGGCGGCGGCGCGCTCACCCTGCCCCGGTACCTGGCCGCGACCCGGCCCGGCTCCCGGCAGGACGTCGTCGATTTCGACCGCGGGTTGCTGGACCTGGTCACCGAGTGCCTGCCCCTGCCGACCGGGGCGGGCATCGCCCTGCACGCCGCGGACGCGCGGGCCTGGCTGGAGGCGGCGCCGGACGAGTGCGCCGACGTACTCGTCGCCGACGTCTTCGGCGGCTCGCGGGTCCCCGCCGCCCTGACGTCCCTCACCTACGCCCGCCAGGCCGGACGGGTGCTGCGCGGTGACGGCGTCTACCTCGCGAACCTCGCGGACTCGGCGCCGTTCGGCTTTCTGCGCTCCCAGCTCGCCAACCTGGCGGAGGTCTTCGAGGAGCTGGTGCTCATCGCCGAGCCGGCCGTGCTGCGCGGCCGCCGGTTCGGCAACGCGGTCCTGGCCGCCGCACACCGCCCACTCGACGTGACCGCGCTGGCCCGCCGCACGGCCTCCGACGCGTTCCCGGCCCGGGTCGAGCACGGCCCCGGCCTGCGCCGTTTCATCGGGGACGCGCGTCCGGTGCGGGACGAGGACGCCGTGCCGTCGCCCGAGCCGCCCGAGGGCGCCTTCGGCATCGGCTGACCGGCGCCCCTCGCCCGGCCCCGCCCCGGCCCCGCGCCCCCGTGGCCCGCGCACGGCACTAGCCGTGCGTCGGTGTTCCGTGCAGGCGTACGGTGCTGAGGATCTGCATGATCGTGGCGTTCGGGAGCTCGTCCTTCACGCCCTTGGCCCCGTAGAGGTTCACCGACACGAAGTCGCCGGTGGAGTTCTTGAAGCCGAAGGTGATCGCCTTGCCGTCGCTGTCGCACTTGCCCTTCTGGGGCGTGTTCGTCGACCGGGCCCAGGCGTAACTGCCCTTGATGCCCGAGGCGGTGGTGAAGGCGGTGGCCTTCTTGTCGAAGGTGAGGCTCTTCTTGTCCGGCTCGGTGTAGCCGCCGAACACCCACCAGGCGGGCGTGTTGATGGCGATCTCGTCGGTGGTCTTGGCGCCGTCGGCGCCCTTGGAGCCGACCACGGCCAGCGCGGTGTCCTCCGTCTTGCCGTCCTTGTCGGAGTCCGTGGAGCACCACTTCGACTTCAACTCGGCGGTGCCGCCCTGAAGGATCCGGTCATAGCCGTCGGACTTCGTCTTGTCCTCCCACTCGAAGCCCTGGCTCAGGCCCGGCGACTGGACCTCCCAGTCCGCCGGCACGTCGTAGGCGAGGCCCCACTTGGGGTTCACGACGACCTTCCAGCCGGCGACGGTCGGCTTCTCGGTCTCGTTGCCGCGCGGGTTGTCGTCCGTGCCCGACGAGTCGGAGGCCGGGGCGGAGACGGAGGTCGTGGGGCTCGGGCTGCCCTTGCCCGCGTCGGTCTTCTCGTCGTCACCGCCGCCCAGCACGAGGAAGCCGGTGACTCCGGCGGCCACGACGACGGCGGAGGCCGCGACGATCGCGACCAGCTTCGTCCGGTCGGTCCCGCCCCCGCCCCCGCCGGTGCCGGGCGGCGGTGTGGGAGCACCCGCGGGCGACGGGGCGCCCCACTGGGGCTGGGTGTAGGGGTTGGGCTGCTGCTGGTAGCCGGGCTGCTGATACGGGTTCGGCTGCTGGTACCCCGGCTGCTGATATCCCGGCTGCTGGTACGGATTGTTCTGCGCCTGCGGGTTCTGCTCTCCCCCGGGCGGCTGCTGTCCTGGCCACATGGCCTGAAACCCTAGTGCCGTACAGGACACGTTTCGGTCACCGCCCCTTGTCAGGGACGTACCGAATCGGGGGTTCGCGGAACGGAATACGCGAACGGTGTCCGTGATCTCCCGAATTACGGCGATGGCCGTTCGCGTCGCCTCGGCGCGCGGATGTCGTCGACGTCACCGGCGATCGGGGTGCGGGGCTCGTCACACCGGTCTGGCCAGTCGAAGCTACTCGCAGGTAACCTCCGGGTATGAGCGCAGACCAGATGTCCGTCGGCGAGATGCTCGCCGCCACCGTGCCGATGGCCCGGACCCTCCACCTCGAGTTCCTGGAGGCCGGGCCGGAGAAGGCCGTGGTCGTCCTGCCCGATCAGGGGGAGTTCCACAACCACGTGGGTGGTCCGCACGCCGGGGCGATGTTCACGCTCGGCGAGTCCGCCAGCGGCGCGATCGTCCTCGCGGCGTTCGGCGACCAGCTCTCCCGTGCGGTGCCGCTCGCGGTCGGCGCCGAGATCGCCTACCGCAAGCTCGCCATGGGCCCGGTCACCGCCACCGCCACACTGGGCCGTCCGGCCGCCGAGGTGGTCGCGGAACTCGACGCCGGGGAGCGTCCCGAGTTCCCGGTCGCCATCGAGATCCGCCGGGCCGACGGGGCCGTCACCGGCGAGATGACCGTGATCTGGACCCTGCGTCCCAACGGCTGAGCCGGATTCGCGTGTCGGCGGGGACCGTCGGCGTCGGGTCTTCCGGTGGCGGCCTCGTGCGCGACGACGTCATTCCGTCCCCGACCGGCCGCCGTTCCGCCCCCGACCGCCCGCTGTGCCGGCTCCCCGCTGTGAGGGCTTCGGCCCGCGGCCCCTGCTGCGCCGCCTCGCGCACACACTTTCGCTCCTGGCGCACTCCCACACCGGGTGTACTCCCGCACTGGGCGTGCGCCTACCGCCGCCTCTGCTCCCGTGCCGGGTCGCGAGGTCGGCCCTGTCGCCGTGCGGTGACAGCGGCCCGTGAAGTCCGCGCCGTGCACCGTGCGGCCCACCGTGAGTCACCGCTCGCCGGCGCCGGTCGGAACGCGCCGCCGCGACCCGGCCCGGTGCGCTGACTCCTGTGGCCCGGTCGCGCAGTCATCCCGGCGGATGCGCAAGGGCCCGGGCGGCAGGCCCGGGGTTGAAGATTTCGTGCGCCATCCTGCTTTCCATGGGCACAAGTTGAGCCCGGCCGTCCGGTGCCGTTTCGAAAACGGGTGCGGATACCGCCGGTAACTTTTCTGAAATTCCCTCGCTTTGAACTTGGGTCACTCGAACTCCTTGTTTCCCGTGAGGCGCGTGTGCGAAGGTGAGCCTCCCCTTACGGATGGGTCGGATCCGGCCAACGCGCCTGGTCAGGCCAAAGGTACGCACCAATCAGGCACCTGCTTTCCGACGACGCCTCTTCCGTGCCGTTCGTCGGCTTGGAAGGAATTGGTTCCGTGCAATCCCCCAACCCCCCACGCCCGCCCCACCCGCCCCGGCCCGGTTGGACACCCGGGGATTCCGACCCCCAACTCATCGCCCGACTGGCGGGCGACGACGGGCGGCACCGCGCGATAGCCCTGCTCTTCGCACGTCACTGGCGGGCCGCTCACGACTACGCGACCGTCTGTCTGGCGGGCACCGAGGACACGGCGCGTCTGGTGGCCGCCGCCGCGTTCCACGAGGTGCTCGGCCGCCTCGCGGGCGGGCGCACCGCGGGCGCCCTGCGTCCCCAGCTCCTCGTCGCCGTCCGGGAGACGGTCAGGGAATGGGCCGGCGCCGAAGGGGTTTCCGCGGTTCTGCCGGAGCTGCGGAAAACCGTCGGCGGCCGCGGACTGCGCGCCGCGCGACCGGGGACCGCGGAAAGGCGGCAACTCGCGGAACGTGCTTTCCAGTTGCTCCCGGCGGCCTCGCAATGCCTGTTGTGGCACACCGAGGTCGAGTCGGAACCCATAACCGTACCGGCTGGTCTGTCGGGCATGGACGCGGTCACCGCGGCGGCCGTCCTGGAACAGGCGCGGGAACAATTCCGGGCGGGCTGCGTACGCGCGCACCGGGAACTCGCGCCTACCAGTGAATGCCGCTTCTACAACCGTCTCCTCGACGTCCCCCTGCGGCGCGGCGGAACCCTGCTGCCCGATGTCCGGCACCATCTCGCGCACTGCCGTTTCTGCCGGCACGCCGCCGAACAGCTCAGCCACTTCGACGGCGGACTGGACGTCCTGCTCGCCGAGACCGTGCTCGGCTGGGGCGCGCTGCGCTACCTGGAGTCGCGCCCCGCCCGTACGGCCGCCGCCGGGGCCGCTCCCCGGTCCGCCCCCGTGCGCCCGCTCGCCGGCGCCGGCCGCCACCGCACCACCTCGGCCGGCCTGCTCGCCCTGCCGGGCAGGCGGCCCAGGGCCGTTCTCGTGGGCGCAGGACTCACCGCCCTCGCACTGGTCGCGACCGTCTTCGTGGCCAGGGGCTGGACGGTGGACACCGGCGTCCCCGCTCCCGGAGCCACCTGGGGCGCGCCGGCCGGCGGAATCAGCGCCCCGGGCGCCGTCGCGCAGGGCGGGACGGGAGGCCCGGGCAGCGCCGGCGGTTCGGGGAGCCGTACGTCCTCCGCCGTCCCGTCGGCCGCGTCCGCCTCCCGGTCCACCGAGATCGCGCAGGGCAGGCTGCGCAGCCCGGACACGGAACTCTGCCTCGACGTCCGTGGCGGCCGGGCGGCGACCGGAGCGCCCATCGTCCTCACCCCGTGCTCGCAGGCCGCGACCCAGCGGTGGTCGTACGAACAGGACGGTCTGCTGCGCAGCTCCGCCGACCCGACGCTCTGCCTCGCCGCCGACCCGCACAGCCGCACGACCGCCCTGGCCGGCTGTCTGGTGCACTCCGGTGAGACGTTCTTCGACCTGACCGTCCGCGGCGAGCTCCTGCTGCGCAGCAACGACGACCTGGTCGTCGCCCGCGACGCCGACGGCTCGGGACGGAGCCTCGCCGTCGCCCCACGGGACGGTTCCGCCGGACAGCGGTGGCTGTTCGACACGGCCGCCCCGTCGGCCGGGGAGTCCGGTCCGCAGGTCCGCGGTCAGGCGGAGCCGCCCGCCCCGAAGACGGCGCCGCCGGCCGCGCCCGCCCCGCGCGACGCCGCACCGCTCGCCCCCGGCACCCCTCCGACGCCCGCCGAACCCGCCCCGTCGGCACCGCAGTTCCGCCCGAAGATCGTCCAGGCGGACTGCTGTGACCCGGCGGGTGACACCGGCGCCTCGGACGGTTCTGACACGGGCAGCGGTTCGGACGCCGTCAATGGCTCGGACGCCGTCGACGGTTCGGATGCCGCCGACGGTTCGGGTGCCCCGCGGACTCCAGGCGCCTCGGGCGTCCCGCACACCCCTGACGATCCGAAGGGCCGGTCGGACCCCGCCGCGCGTCTGCGGGCGCTGCCCGTCCACCCCGGCGCACACCGGGCGCCGGGTGACGCCGTCGTCGCCGTCGTGACGCGGGTCGTGGGCCGCTGACCCGCGGGCGGACACGGAGGGCCGCGAGGGACGGAGACCGGCCCAGGGTGGAGCCGCAGAGGGCGGACCGTCCCGCCGCCCGGACTCCGCCCCGGTGGCAGTCCACGACCGCCGACTTCCCCCGGCCGACCCCCTTGTGCGAGCCGGCCGGGGGAAGCCGGCGTGCTGCACCACCGGACGGCTCCGGGCCCGACCGAACCGGTAGGCTTCCCGGGGACGCGTAAGCCCAAGGACGTCGAACGGGAGGAACCCGCGGTGCACGTGCAGGAATGGCTGGACTCGGTGCCCGCGATCGCCGTCTACGCGATGGTGGGCCTGGTCATCGGCCTCGAGAGCCTCGGCATCCCGCTGCCCGGCGAGATCATCCTGGTCTCGGCCGCGCTGCTGTCCTCCCAGCACGGCGGCATCAACCCCGTCGTCCTGGGCGCGTGCGCCACAGCCGGCGCCGTCATCGGCGACTCGATCGGCTACGCCATCGGCCGCAAGGGCGGACGTCCGCTGCTGGCCTGGCTCGGCGGGAAGTTCCCCCGGCACTTCAGCGAGGGGCACATCGCCACCGCCGAGCGCTCCTTCGAGAAGTGGGGCATGTGGGCGGTCTTCTTCGGCCGCTTCGTCGCCCTGCTGCGCATCTTCGCCGGGCCGCTCGCGGGCGTCCTGCACATGCCCTACTGGAAGTTCCTCGTCGCCAACGTCCTCGGCGGCATCGCCTGGGCGGGCGGCACGACCGCCGTCATCTACTACGTGGGCGTCGTCGCGGAGTCGTGGCTGAAGCGGTTCTCCTGGCTGGGGCTGGTGCTCGCGGTGCTGATCGGACTGACCTCGATGCTGGTGCTCAAGCGCAAGGCCAAGAAGATGCAGGCGGCGCGGCCCGAGTCCGCGTCCGAGCCGGAGCCCGTGCCCGCCGGGGAGTGACACCCCCGCGCGGGCCTGCCGGGAGCGCGGTCTACTCGTGGATCGCGTCGTGCGCCTTGGCCAGATCCGCGTACAACGTGCCGTTCAGCGTGACCCCTTGACGCTCCTCCTGCGTCAACTCCCGCTTCACCTTGGCCGGCACGCCCGCCACCAGTGATCCCGGCGGGACCTGCATCCCCTGTGGCACCAGCGCCTGCGCGGCGACCAGCGAGCCCGCCCCGATCACCGCCCCGTTGAGCACCGTCGCGCCCATTCCGACGAGGCAGTCGTCCTCGACGGTCGCCCCGTGCACGACGGCGTTGTGCCCCACGGAGACCCGCTCGCCGATGGTCACGGGGAAACCGGGGTCCGCGTGCAGCGTCGCGTTGTCCTGCACGTTCGCGTCCCTGCGCACGGTGATCCGCTCCACGTCGCCGCGCACCACCGCCCCGTACCAGACGCTCGCGCCGGCCTCCAGTGTCACGTCCCCGATCACGGACGCCGTCGGCGCGACGAACGCCATCGCGTCGACCTGGGGTTCCCTGCCGCCGATGCCCACGATCAGCGCCCTGTGCGTCATCACCGTCTCCTCGCGTCCGTCGTCTCCGGGCACCGTACGCCACCCGGTTGGGGCGAAGATCACAGGGCTGTGGTCCCTCGGCCCCGGCGACCCTGAGTACGGTGAGCGGGTGCCGAAGCGCAAGAACACGTTCTCATCATGGTGGCGCCGCCTCGTGCAGCGCGCCGTCCACGCGGGCTGGGCCTGGGTGCAGCGCACGGGCTCCGTCACCGCCGAGCGCCCCGGACGCCTCCGTTTCGGCTCGATGGGCACGGGCACCCGGCTCGCCTTCCCGCTCGGCACCGTCTTCGGGGAGCCCTGGATCCACCTGGGGGCGCACTGCATCGTCGGCGAGCAGGTCACTCTGACCGCCGGCCTGATGCCCGACCTCGATCTCGGCCCCGAGCCGATCCTGCGCCTGGGCGACGGCGTGGTCCTCGGCCGGGGCAGCCATGTCATCGCCGACACCACCGTCACCATCGGCAGCGACTGCTACTTCGGCCCGTACGTGTACGTCACGTCCACGAACCACTCCTACGACGACCCGCACGAGCCGATCGGCAAGCAGTGGCCGCGGATGGAGCCCGTGGAGATCGGGCCCGGCTGCTGGATCGGCACGGGCGCGGTGATCCTGCCGGGCGCGCGGATCGGCCGCAACGTCGTGGTGGCGGCCGGGGCGGTGGTACGCGGCCCGGTCCCCGACCACTCGGTGGTCGCGGGTGCGCCCGCCCGGGTCGTACGGCGCTGGACGCCCGCCGACGGCTGGCAGCCGCCGCTGCGCACCCCGCCTCCGGTGCCGATACCGGACGGCGTCACCCCGGACCAGCTGGTCGCGCTGTCGGAGCTGGACGAGGAGACGGTGGAACGCCTCGCCCAGCTGGAGCCCGAAGGCTGAACCGGTCCGGGCCGGGGCGAGGGGTCGGGGGGACGTGCCGGACGGCCGGGTCGGACGGACCTGCCGGGGCCGGGCCGACGGCTCAGCCGGTCGCCAGCAGCAGCGTGCCCACGAGGGCAAGACCCGCGCCGGCGGCCTGGAGTCCCCGGAGCCGCTCGCGCAGCAGGCCGCGCGCGGCGAGGGCGGTGACGACCGGGTAGAGGGAGGCGAGCACGGCGGCCACCGTCACCGGCCCGTGCCGGGCGGCGACGACATAGGTCCCGTTCGCCGCGACGTCGGCGAGGCCCACGAAGGCCAGGGCCGGCAGTGCGCGCCACGGGAAACCGCCCTCCGGGAGTGCGGCGCCGCCCCGCCGTACGGAGACGCACAGCGCGAGGCCGCCTGCCGCCACGTTGACCGCGCGCTGGACGAAGAGGGCGAGGAATAGGCCCGTCACCGTGACCGACGACTCCGCGATCAGGGCGAACACCGTGCCGAAGCCGACGGCCGCGACGAGCGTGAGCAGGACGGCCCGCCGATGCACCGGCGCGCCCCGCAGCTGCGGGCCGCCCGCGAGGACGACCCCGAGCACGGCGACCGCGATCCCCGCGATCTGCATCAGGCCGGGCCGCTCGCCGAGGAAGAGACCCACACCGACCGGGACGGCCACCCCCGTCGTGCCGAGCGGGGAGACCACTCCCATGGGGCCGAGCGCGAGCGCCTTGTAGAAGCAGAGCAGAGCCACCGGGCCCACCGTGCCGGCCGCGACCGCGAACCACAGCCGGGGGCCCGCCTCGCTCCAGCCGCCGGTGGCGACCACGACCGCGCCGAGGACCGCCGCCGCGATCGCCTGCGAGACGACGACCACGGTCAGCGCGGGGGTGCGCCGGGTCAGCAGACCGCCGCCGAAGTCGGCCAGCCCCCACAACAGGCTGGTGGCGAGGGCGAAGAGTGCTGTCACTGGTCCCTCGCAGTACAGTTCGGCGAACGATCGGGTACACCACACCGTAGTGCACTGAAGTGAACCCTGTCATTGAATATATTGCCCTCATCTCCTGGATGGAACGTGTCGGACCTCGACCTGCTGACCCAGTCCCTGGCGCGCAACGTCAAGCGATGGCGCACCGAGCGCGGATTCACCCTCGACGCGCTGGCCGCTCGCGCCGGTGTCAGCCGCGGCATGCTGATCCAGATCGAACAGGCCCGCACCAACCCCAGCATCGGCACGGTCGTCAAGATCGGCGACGCCCTCGGGATCAGCGTCACCACCCTGCTGGACTACGAGCGGGGCCCGAAGGTCCGCATCGTCCCCGCTGATCAGGCGGTACGGCTGTGGCACACCGATGCGGGCAGCTACAGCCGCCTCCTCGCGGGCGCGGAGGCGCCCGGGCCGCTGGAGATGTGGGACTGGCGGCTCATGCCCGGGGAGGGCAGCGTGTCCGACCCGCACCCGCCCGGCACGGTCGAGATCGCCCATGTCACCGCGGGCGAGCTGACGCTGACCGTCGACGGCGCCGAGTACCGCGTCGACGCGGGGGCGAGCGTCACGTTCGAGGCCGACGCCACGCACTCCTACGCCAACCGCGGTGAAGTGCCGACAGAGCTGGTGCTGACGGTCTCGGTGCCGCCGCCCGCGCGCTGAGGCGACGGCCCGACAGCCGGGAACGGGCTGTTAGCGTGCGGTCATGCGCGCACCCATCGGACGCTTCGACACCGCCGCCCCGGCCCTCGACCGCCTCGACGAGCTGCCCGGCCCGGTCGCCGACGCCGTGCGCCGCTGGAGCGGCAGCGTGCCCGCCGAAGAGATCGTGCACGTCGACACCGATCCACAGTGGGCGGACACCGCCGTCTTCGTCGAGCACTACGGCCGTGAGCTGCTGGAGCAGTCCGCGAACTGCGTCGTGGTGGCCGGCAAGCGAGGCGGCGAGGCGACGCTCGCCGCCTGCGTGGTCCTGTCCACCACGCGGGTCGACGTCAACGGTGTCGTGCGCCGCCGACTCGGGGCGCGCAAGGCCTCGTTCGCCCCGATGGACCTCGCGGTGGGCGAGACCGGCATGGAGTACGGCGGGATCACCCCGATCGGACTCCCCGCCGCCTGGCCGGTGCTGGTGGACGCCGCGGTCGTCGACCTGCCCCATGTGCTGGTGGGCAGCGGGCGCCGCCGCGGGAAGCTCCTGGTGCCCGGCAAGGCCTTCGCCGAACTGCCGGGCGCGGTGGTGATCGAAGGGCTCGGACTGCCCGTGGACTAACCCGCGCGGGCGGGCCGCGCGGGGTGTGCCGGGGTGCGAGGGTCGGGGCGCGCCGGACGGGCGCGCCGGGCGGGCGCGCCGGGCGTCGTGTGCCGGGCGGGCGCTTCGCCGGCGCGGCCTAGGTGTTCTGTCCGGGGAGGTTGTGGACGGGTGAGCCAGGTCTCGGCTGAGGGATCTTGAATGAGTGAGGGCCTTCCGGTTCGGTGTGGATT
>NZ_JBIRUL010000032.1:0-83695 GCF_044335095.1 Streptomyces sp. NPDC020597
GCTCCAGCTCGAACCGCCAGCCCTTGCTGAAGCCATAGGCGGCGTCCGCGGTCACCCACCGGAACGGGATCCGGTCCGCAATGGCCTTGCGGACCATGGCCTTGGCCATGGCCACCTTCGTCTCGAAGGCGATCTCGTCGCCGATGCCGGCCCGGCGGCAGCGTTCCCGGTCGTCCGTCCAGGAGGTGGGCAGGTAGAGCCGCCGGTCGATCAGAGTACGTCCGTGGCTCGTGGCGTAGGCGAGGAAGACGCCGATCTGGCTGTTCTCGGTGCGGCCGGCGGTTCCGGAGTACTGACGTTGCACGCCGGCCGAGCGGATGCCCTTCTTCAGGAACCCGGTGTCGTCGACGATCAGGACGGCATCTGGGTCTCCGAGGTGTTCGACGACGTAGTTGCGTACGTCGTCCAGGACCTCGTCGGCGTCCCACTCGATGCGGTTCAGCAGCCGTTGGATGCGATCGGGGCCCGCGTGCCCGGCCTCCTCCGCCAGTGTCCAGCCGTTCTTCCGTTCCAGCGGAGCGATCAGTCCGCGCATGTACGCCAGTGCCGACTCGCGCGGCTCCTCCCGGTTGAACCGGTGCACGAACCGCTCATGCACCGCCTCGAGTTCACCCGCCCACAACCTGACATCAGCAAGGTCCCCACCCATGACCACACCAACGACCGAGCTGGCCAGCAGTCACGGCAAGCACCGTTGCAGTACTAGACAGCACCGACACACGGAACACACACCCGGACACTGACCGCAACCTGCCATGCAACAACTCCCACCCACCCCCACCCCCACCCCCACCCACCCCGGGCCGGCCACCACCACCCAGCCCAGCCACCCCGACCCGTGGACCGGCAGCGCTCGGGAGCTCCGCGGAAGATCACGGACGAGCGGGTCGAGGCGCCGGCCGTCAGGACGCCGGATCAGGCGCCACCGGGTGATTCGCACTGGTCGGCCAATTCGATGGCCGGGGCGGCGGGGATGTCGCAGTCGGCCGTCTCACGGACCTGGCCGTCCTCCGGCCACAAACCGCACATCGCTCAGACCCGGAAGCTCTCGACCGACCCGCAGACCGTGACCAAGGCCGCGACGTCGTGGGCATCCACCTCGCCCCGCCCGAGAACGCCCCGGTCCTGACGGTGTACGAGAAGCCGCAGAAACAGGCCCCTGGACCGCACCCAGCCCGTACCGCCGATGACGCCGACCACGCCGGCGAAGACGACCCATGACGACATCCGACACGACACGAGCAGCCAGTTCGCCGCCCCGGACATCGCCCCCGGCGGTCATCGCCCAGCACCACCGCCGCCACCGGTGCACACGCCGGCGCCCCCCAGACCCGGAAGCGGCCGTAGACCATGGCCCACAGACCGAACTCGCCCGCAATCTCCCACCACTGACCACAGGCGCGAAACCGCCAGAGCACCCCCACGAACTCCTCCCGCAACCATCCCGAATACAGGCCGAGCTCACCGATCGGCAGAGAACGACTCGAGCAACATCCCATCCCTGCCAGTGGAGTACCTGCCACACACGAACCCTTGACGCTGAACCGTTTCATCACTTCTCTCGAAAAGCTGCGCCCGGGAGCGCTCCCACCCCACACCGAAAGGCACCCCCGCGCAGACCACCCCCCACACCACCTCCTTATGCCGCTTCGCCCATACCCTCCCTTCGCTCGTCACGGCCGTTCTCGTCGCCTGCCTGCTGTCCTGGACGGGGAGCTCCCCCGCCCAGGCCGCGCCGAGTGACGGCTCGGTCTCCGATCCCAACATCGTTTACGCCGGGCGCTGGGACACCAGCGCCGGCACCACGGCGGTGCCCTCCTGGACCGGCGCCTACCTGCAGACGGCCTTCACCGGCACCACGGTAACGGTCAAGGCGAGAGACGCGGTCAACCTGTACGCCAGCATCGACGGCGGCCCCGACGTCTTCCACGCCGGCGTGCACGGCACAGTGAACCTCACTCCCCAGCCGTTGTCCGACGGCACTCACACCCTGCGCATCTCGTACCGCTCCGGCGACACCGTCTTCCAGGGCCTGGTGCTGGACCCCGGTGCGCGCACGGTCGCACCGAACACCCCCTCCCAGCTCGTCGAGTTCGTCGGCGACTCCATCACCGCCGGCGCGCTCACGGACCGGCTCACACTGGACTCGTACGCCTGGAAGACCGGCGAGCAACTCGGGGCGCGCCACACCCAGATCGCCCGGTCCGACTACTGTCTCGTCGCCCTGTCCGGATGCACGGGCCTTGGCACGCAGTTCTTCAGGACGGCGAGCACGGGCAGCCAGAACTGGGACTTCTCCCGATACCGGGCGGACGCCGTCGTCATCAACCTGGGCACCAACGACATCGCCCACGGCGTGACCGGCGCCTCCTTCCAGTCGGCGTACACCAAGTTCCTCGCCGACCTTCGCGCCGCCTACCCGAACGCGCATCTCTTCGTCCTGCAGACGCTCAAGAAGCGCTACGTCGCCGATACCAGGGCGGCCGTCACCGCCCGCGCCAACGAAGGGGACAGCAGGGTGCACTACGTCGACACCACGGGCTGGCTGACCGATGGCACCGACTATGAGGACGGCGACGGGCATCCCAACGAGGCGGGCCACACCAAGTTCGCGAACCGCCTCGCCCCCGTCATCGCCGCCCGCCTTGGCAGCCCCCTTCCACCCGGGCGGCCGCTCCTGGGCAGCCCGGCGACCCGAACAACAAGTTCGTGGGCCGCTGGGACACCAGGACCTCCGCAACCGCCTACACCCCGTACTGGGCGGGCGCCTACTACAGGGTCGGCTTCACCGGCCGGACCGTCCAGCTCGAGCAGCGCGGGACGATCGACTTCTGGGCGAGGATCAACAACGGCCCGGTGAAGTTCTACGACGACGTCGAGGGAACGGTGAACCTGACGCCCTCCCCGCTGTCCGCCGGCAACCACGCCCTCCAGGTCAACTACCAGGTGGTCGCCGGTTCGTACCGGGGCGACGCCGTCTTCCAGGGGCTGGTTCTCGACAGTGGCGCCACGACGTTCGCACCGCCGACGCCCGGCAAGCAGATCGAGTTGGTCGGCGACTCGATCACGGTGGGGACGACATCGTCGCAGAGCGCCCGCACCGCGTACGGCTGGCTGATCAGGGAACGGCTCGGCACCGAGCACACCCAGATCGCCCAGGGCGGCGCCTGCCTGGTCGCCGCGGCGGACGGATGCGTCGGCCTGGAACGGCAGTTCACCAAGCTCAACCCGAACGCAGCCACCCCCGACTGGGACTTCTCCCGCTACCAGGCGAACGCCGTCGTCATCAACCTCGGCACCAACGACGTGGGGCACGCAGTCAGCTCCGCACAGTTCCAGACGGCGTACACCAGTCTGCTGCGCAAGGTCCGCGCCGCATACCCCCAGGCGTGGATCTTCGCGTTGGAGACCTTCCACGGCCGGTACGTCCCGCAGACCCAGGCGGCGGTCAAGGCGGCCATCGACGGCGACGACTCCCGGGTGTCCTTCGTCGACACCAGCGGCTGGCTGGGTTCGGGCGACCTGACGGACTCGGTCCACCCCAACGACCAGGGGCACCGCGTCATCGCGGGTAGATGCCGATCGTCCCGCTCGACGGGTCACCTCGCTTGCCGTGAACGTGAGGGTCGCATCGGCCGTGAGGCACCAGCGGGCCTCCTGCCAGGTGTGCTCGGGCAGCGGCACCTTGCGCCCGTACTCGGTACCGACCAGGTCGGGGGCAAGCTCGCGAGCCACTGTGGATCTCCTACTCGTGCTGGTAGCGAGCGGTTGTCCGACCCCAAGATCATCCGCAGCCGCACACCGCCAGGCAGTCCAGCACGCCTACGCCCTCGGGCAGGTCTTCCATCACGCGCCGCGCGCTCTGCAACCGATCCGGGACGTGATCCTGGACCGCACCCCACGGATGCAGAAGGTGGTCGGTGACTCCACCCCCGTATCGATCCTCACTCAGCTCGGTGAGATCGACCGGGCCGAAGCCCGCTTCATCGCACTCCTCAGCCTCGGCCGCGGCGAGGCGCATGACACCGACACCGCTTCCCGAACCACGTGGCAGGTCAACGCATCGCTGGGGTCCGCTCGGATGCGGCCGAGCGAGGCCCCCCAGGGCGAGTTGTCGGCGGCAAACCCCGGGTCAGCCACACGGTGGGCGCGTCGCGGTGGCTCCAGGAGGCCGGGGGCCCTGGTGAGACTATGCCGTCAGCGTGTCCATCGCGCGGTCGAGCAGTACGGCCAGGGGCACGGCGCCCTCGCAGGCCACCCAGCCCGTCGCGGCCGCATCCAGACAGGCGAGCGCGGCCCCCGAAAGCGAGTTCGGCCCGACCTCCTCCGGCTGGTCGGCGCTGACGCCCAGCCGCCGGGCGATCTCCGGCTCCAGCATCGCCTGCCAGCTCAGCTGCTTCTCGAAGTGCCGGGCGCGCAGTGACGGAGTCTCCTGGAGCATGCGCAGGTAGGCGAGTGTCTGCTCGGGAGCCTGCTCGTTCGCCTGCGTGAGGACGTCGAACGCCCTGCGCAGCGCCTCCCAGGGACGCTCGGTGTCGGGGCGGGCCGCGAACGCCTCCGCGATCTGCAGGCCGGTCTCCTCCAAACCCTGCAGGACCATGTCTTCTTTGGTACCGAAGTACCGGAACAGGCTGGCACGCGACAGCCCCACCTCACCGGCGATCTGGTCGACGGTCGTCCGGTCGAATCCCTGCTCGATGAACAGCCGGAGGGCGACCTCGACGACTTCCTTCCGGACCGTCGCGCGCATACGCTCCCGCAGGCCGGGAGGCTTGGTCACGGGCTGGGCAGAGTCGGCCATGAACAAACAGTACAACAGCAGCTCAATCTGATACTGAGCATCAGAAGCACGGGATCCCGGCAGCTGCACTGCAGTTTGCGCAGGACACGTCAGCTTCAGGGTGGCCATGGCCTGTTCGCCGATGGCGCGGATTCGCGCGTGGGCGACATCGACGGCCTGGTGACCGACCGAGAAGTCGCGGTGTTACCGCGGAAGGGCACGCGTAGACGTCGATGACGCCGTGGGTGCGGGCCGCGTTGATGTCGCGTACGACACAGGGCAGGGCGGCGGAGGCCCACGGCCTCGCGAATGCAGCGGATAGACCGTGGCTGCCATGCGTGTGCCGAAGGAGGCCGCGAGCCGGTGCAGGTGTCACCGCAGCGCAAGTGTGAGCTGGACAGGTCGATCACGGACGGAGGCAAACACGCCGATGCTCCTGGTCAAACGGGTGGTCTCTGGCGCCGGCTGCGCTGAGGTGGGCTGCACCCGGATGAGCAGGTACCGGTCAATCGTCGTTGGGCCGCCACAGCCAGCGCAGCGCGTCCGGTAGCAGGACGCCGCCGTGGTTGGGGCTGTGTCCGCCGTCTCCCAGGACGAGGCGGAAGTCGTAGCCCGCTTCGGCGAGAGCGGCTGCCACGCGCAGGTTTTCGGCGAGCCAGTTCCACTGTGGCTCGTTCCAGTGCAGGTCGCGGTGGCCGCCTTGCATGAATATGCGCAGCGGCTTGCGGGGAACGCGGGAGATGAGGTCTGGGTAGGGATTGCCGTCCGGCATCTGCGCGAAGCTGGACAGATATCCGATGACGCGGCGGAACTTGTCCGGCCGCAGCCACGCGGCGGTGAAGGCGCAGTTGCCGCCGCTGCTCCCGCCGCAGATGCCCCACCTTTCGGGTGACTGGGCGATGGCATAGCGCTCCGCGACCTGCGGGATGATCTCGGTGAGGAGGAAGGTGACGTACCGGTCGTCGAAGGCGTCGTACTCGTTGTTGCGGTTCTTAGGGTTCTCCGAGTCGGGGAAGACGCCAGGATCGACGAACACGCCGATGGTGACGGGGATGTCGCCGCGGTGCATGAGGTTGTTCAGGACGATCGCGCCGCGTACCTCCCCTGCGGGGTCCAGGTACGACCATCCGTCCTGGAACACCATCAGGGATGCCGGTTCCGCTGGGTCGTACTGTGCGGGCACGTGTACCCAGAACTTCCGGAAGGTTCCCGGGTATACCTCGCTGCCCCTCCACTCGAACTCGACCGTCTCGCCAGCAGGCACGCCCTGCTGTGGAGCGGAATCAGGTCCGTGGACGTAGCGCACGTCCGACTGGTCGATCGGAAGTGGCTGGTAGGGCATCTCGATGGTCACGGGGAGCAACCGTAGGGCGATCACCGCCCTTGGTCGCAAGGGGTTTTCGCTCAGACGCTCCACCTCGCAGCTTCAGTGCGAGGTTGGAAAGGCTCACTGTCCACGCCGGGCGCTCAGGTCACTCCCACGGAGTGCGTCAGCGATGCGAGGTGAGGTGAAGTGAGGTGAGGGTCCACTTGGCCCGGAGGGCCGGTCATCGAGGGGGTGTACTCGCCCGCAGAACGACGTTCGTGGCGACCGGTACGATCCGCGGGGCGTCGTCGTCGGAGAGCGCGAGCTCCATCGCACGGAGCCCGACCTGCTGCAGAGGAACGGTCACTGACGTCAGCTCCGGGAACACGTCCACCGCCGGGCCGATGTCGTCGAAGCCGGCGACGGCGACGTCCCGGCCAGGGACAAGCCCCGCGTCGCGGAATGCGGTCATCACACCGATCGCCATGACATCGCTGACCGCGAAGACGAGTTCCGTACCGTGCAGTCCCCGCCGGACGAGCTCCCGGGCCGCCTCACACCCCCCTCGCCGACTGAGCTCGGCATCGACCACCAGCCGCTCGTCGACGTCGATGCCGAACTCGCGCAGGCCCTCCACGAAACCGCTGCACCGGTCACGGGAGGTCCTGAGGTGGGTCCCCGCCCGGACCACCGCGAACCGGCGGTAGCCGAGCCCGACCAGCGCGCGGGCAAGCTGCCGCGCTCCACCGTAGTTGTCGATGCTGACGGTGTGGAACGGCAGGTCGTGCTGGCTGATCAGGACTACGCTGCCGCCCGCTTCCCGGTAGGCCTGGAGCTCCTCGACGAGTGGGTCGCGGGCATCGGCGCCGTCGACGCGGCTGCCGGTCAGGATGATGACGCGGGGGCGCATGCCGCGCAGCGTCCCGACGATCTGGAGTTCCCGCTCCGGCGAGCGGTCCGCGACCGCCATGGTCACGATGAGTCCGGCGGCCTCGGCCGCCTGCGTCACGCCGGCCGCGATGGAGGAGAAGTACGGGTCGTCGACACCGCTGACGACCAGCGCGGCGATGTTCGTCGAACCCCGCGCGATCGCCTGGGCGGACAGGTGCGGTGCGTAGTCCAGTTCCGCGGCCGCGGTGAGCACACGGTCGACGTTCTCCTGCCGGACGTTGCGGACGCTGCCGTTGAGCACGCGCGACGCCGTCGCCTGTGAGACGCCCGCTGTCCGCGCCACATCATGGAGGGTCACCTGACGCCCCTCGGATACGGCCTCCCCGCGACGCCCCGCAGGCGCTGCCGCTCCATCTTCCATGCCGCACATTGTGCACCGAGCCGCCCAGCGCGCAAGGCGTGTGCGACGCAGCAGCGCACCGGCCTGGGGAGTGACCGTCGGGACGGAATCCAACCGGGCCGACGTGACCACCTACCAGCCAGGCGACCGTATCCCGAGTCGGTCCGGCCGACCATGCCCCCCTCGGTCCGGCCGACCGTATCCCGTGTCGCTCACCGGCACTTTCGTCCACACCTCCGCCGCCTGGCCGGGGACATCCTCGGGTAGCGTCGGCGGCGGCTCGTTTTCGTGGTGCGGGAGGGACGCGCGATGCCCCATTCAGCCAGGCCGACCGTCACCCTGCGTGACGTGGCGGCGGCCGCCGGTGTGTCGGTCTCGACCGCGTCGCGAGTGCTGGGCGGCAGTTCCCGGACGGTCGCGGAGGAGTACCGGCAGCGGGTCGTCTCCGCCGCGGCCGCGTTGCGCTACACCGCGGACGCCGCGGCCCGGGCGATGCGGCGCGCGAACGACTCGATCGCGGTCGTCGGCGACGATCTCACGACTCCGTCGATGGGGATGGTCGCCGCGGCGATGGAACGGCGAGCGCGCGACGCGGGTGCGTTCGTGACCGTCTCGTCGACCCACGGCACCGCCGAGCGCCAGCTCGAAACCGTCCGGTTGCAGCGTGCTCTGCGGCCGCGTGCGCTCATTCTGACTTCGAGCCGCCTCGACACGAAGGCCCTCGGCGGGCGCCTGCTCGACGAGTTGCTGGGCTACGAACGCGAGGGCGGCCGGGTGGTGATCGTCGGTGACACCGACATGCCGTTCGACTCCATCAGCTTCGACAATCACGGCCCTGCGAAGGAGTTGGCCACCTACGTCGCCGGGGCGGGGCACCGGCATGTGACGATCCTCGCCGGCGCGCGCGGGCAGGGAAACGTCTCGGCCCGTACCGCGGGCTTCATCGCGGGTCTCCGCGACGGCGGCGTCGAGGAGCGGCATATCCGGGTCGCGCACTGCGCGGTGAGCCGCCAGGGAGGGTTCGACGCGGCGCGACGGTTGGTCGCCGAGGGGCTGGAGCCGCCCCACGCGGTCCTCGCTGCCAACGACACCATCGCCATCGGCGCGATGTCCGCCTTCCGAACCGCCGGGGTGTCGGTGCCGGACGAGGTATCGGTGACCGGTTTCGACGACATCGAGCTCGCGACCGATGTGACACCACGGCTGACGACCGTGTCGTTGCCGCTTGCGCAGGCTGGCGCCGAGGCGGTCCGCCTCGCGCTCGCGGCCCGTACGGAAGCAGAGCATCTGATGATGCGCGGCCAGGTCGTGGTGCGCGACAGCACAGCGATCCGCATCGTCTGAACCGCCCTGAGCCGATCGCTCCGATCGCTTCCGCCGACGCGCACAGCTCCTTCGGACACCAGAACCTGCCACGTCAAAGCCGCATTTTTTACCCGCCGACCGACGCTTGACGCCTCCGATCACGGACGGGCACACTGCGCGGAATACGATTTCCCGACGTGAAGAGACGCCTCCACCAGGTGGGCCCCCTCTGCGATCCACGCGACAGGTCACACCGAGTCTCAGTACAAGCCGCACCCACCCGCACTCCCTCCCAGGAGGATCTCCCGTGCACCACGTCATTGGCCTGCCTGACAGGCACACCAGACGGTTGGCGGCCCTGGCCGCCCTGCTCATGGGACTGGCCCTGCTGACCGGCCGAGCACTGTCGCCCGCGTACGCTGCCACGGACACGGCGATCACCGTCGACGGCACCAGCGCAGGACGCACCTTCGACGGCGTCGGCGCGATCAGCGGCGGCGGCGGCAACACCCGCCTCCTGGTCGACTACCCGGCCACCCAGCGCAACCAGATCCTGGACTACCTGTTCAAGCCCGGTTACGGCGCCGCCCTGCAGATCCTCAAGGTCGAAGTCGGCGGCGACGTCAATTCCACCGACGGCTCCGAGATCAGCTTCGAGCACACGAAGGGCGACATCGACTGCGACGCCGGCTACGAGTGGTGGGTGATGGAGCAGGCCAAGGCCCGCAACCCCGGCATCAAGCTCTTCGCCCTGGCCTGGGGCGCCCCCGGTTGGATCGGCAACGGCAACTTCTACACGCAGGACGGCATCGACTACATGATCGACTGGCTGGGCTGCGCCAAGCAGCACGGCCTGTCCATCGACTACATCGGCGGCCTGAACGAGAAGACGTACAGCGCCTGGTTCTACCAGAACCTGAAGTCGGCCATGGCGGCGAACGGCTACGCCTCGACCAAGCTGGTCGGTGGCGACGAGACCGTCTGGAACATCGCCACCGGCATGAAGAACAGCACCGCCCTGTACAACGCCGTGGACATCGCCGGCGCCCACTATCCCTGCACATACCAGTCCGCGATGACCACCTGTTCCTCCTCCGCCGACGCCCAGTCGCTGGGCAAGCCGATCTGGGCCAGCGAGAACGGCTCGGAGAACGCCGAGACCGGGGCGGCCCCGGTCGCCCGAGCCATCAACCGCGGCTACCTCGACGCCAAGATGAGCGCGTACATCAACTGGCCCATGGTGGCCTCCGACTACCAGAACCTCTTCTTCCACGACCAGGGCCTGATCACCGCGAACCAGCCCTGGTCCGGCGCCTACAGCGTGTCCCGCACGGTCTGGTCCATCGCGCAGACCACGCAGTTCACCTCGCCCGGCTGGAAGTACCTCGACAGCGCCTCCGGCTACCTCGGCGGCGACCGTGCCAACGGCAGTTACGTCAGCTACGCCGCGCCCGACAACAGCGCCTGGAGCACCGTCTACGAGACCCTGGACGCCACCGCGTCCCAGACGGTCACTTTCGACATCGCCGGCGGCCTGCCCGGCGGCACCCTGCACGTGTGGTCCACCGACCTCTCGCAGCCCGGCGGCGCCACCCCGCGCATGGTGCGCAACAGCGACCTGACCGCCTCCGGGGGCACGTACACCCTCACCCTGGACCCCGGTCGCGTCTACACCGTGACCACCACCACCGGTCAGGGCGCCGGAACGACCGCCACCCCCACCCGCAACCGGCTCTCGATGCCGTACTCGGACTCCTTCGCCGGCTACAGCACCGGGCAGGAGGCGAAGTACTTCGCCTCGATGAACGGTGCCTTCCAGGCCGCCCCCTGCACCGGGGGCCGCAGCGGCCAGTGCCTGCGCCAGACCGCGCCGATGAAGCCGATCATCTGGTGGGCGCCGGCCTCGAACGACGTCCAGCCCTACACCCTCATGGGAGACCTGGGCTGGAGCAACTACACGGTCACCTCCGACATACTGCTGGAGAAGAGCGGCAGCTCCGCGGAGATTCTCGGCCGCGTGGGCACTCAGGCGAAGTTCAGCACCGGGCTGAACGCCTACCACCTGCGCCTGTCCGACACCGGATCCTGGGCGTTGCTGAAGACCGGCACCACCGGCACCACCGGCACCAACTCGTGGAACTGGACCACCCTGGCCAGTGGTTCGGTCAGCGCGCCCGGCACGGGCACCTGGCACAAGCTGGCCCTGACCTTCCAGGACAGCACGATCACCGCCAAGATCGACGGAACCACCGTCGGCACCGTCACCGACACGAGCTACGGCGCGGGCCTGGTCGGCCTGGGCACGGCCGGCTACTACCCCGTCGAGTACTCCAACCTGTCCATCACCCACGAAACCGTCCCGGACCTCTCCGGCACCTACAAGATCATCAGCGTCGGCAGCGGCAAGGCGCTCACCGCCTCCAACGGTGGGACCAGCGACGGCACTCCCCTCGTCCAGAAGACCGACCAGAACAGCGGCAGCCAGCAATGGAGGCTGACGTACACCAGCGGCGGCTACCTCACCATCACAGGTGTCACCAGCGGCAAGGCCCTTGACATCAACGCGGCTTCCACCTGGCCCGGCACCCAGTTGCAGCTGGGGACTTCCAGCGGGAGCGTCAGCCAGCAGTGGCTGATCTCCCCGGCCGGCAGCGGCACGTACACCATCGAGTCCCGTTCGAACGGGTACAAGGCCGACGTGTACAAGGCGCAGACCGCCGACGGCACACCGATCGACCAGTGGTTCACCAACGGCAGCACCAACCAGCGATGGAAGCTGGTCAAGGTCTCGTGACGGACTGAGCACCCGACCGATCCCGTGGGCGAGACAGGTCCCCATCGCCGGCCTCCCGTCCATGCGCCAAGAACCCTGACTTCGGCCTGCGCTCCCGCGCCCATCGGGCGACGGGTACTCGATCGGCCAGTGCGCAGCACCATTCGACGGCAGACCGGGCTGCCGCACGACCCGCTGTCGAATGGTGCCGTCGGCTTCAGACGGGGCCCCACAGCACTGCCGGGTTCATCTGCTCGAAGCCTTGACTCACTCGAGGCCCGCTGGGCACACTGCGCGGAATACGTTTTCCCAGTATGCCCGCTCGGGACAAGCACGAGGCTTCCAGACGGTCTGCTTCACATCCGGGAGGGCACTGTGACACCGCTATCAAGGCGCCTGGAACCGTCGACGATCTCTGCTCCCGACAGGGCATGTCCGGCCGGCCCGGTTCCGGTGTCGTCGAGCGTCGGCGGGTGTGTCCGCCGCGCGGTCCCGAACCGCCTCCGCCCTGGGTCGTTACGCGACGCCTCGACTGGAGGCGCCACGACAGGAGCCAGTACCTCACCATCACAGACGACAAGAAGAGGACCATGACCGTCAATCGAAGACTTGTGTCACAAGCAACAGCCGCCGCACTGTGCGCGCTGGCAGTCGTGCTCGCGTCGATCGTGCTCATACCCGCGCAGCGGGCCTTCGCCGCGGGCACCACGTACTTCGTGAGCGCGAACGGCAGCGACGGCAACGCCGGAACCAGCAGCAGCGCGCCCTGGCGCTCGCTGAGCAAGGTGAACGCGACGACGTTCCAGCCCGGCGACACGATTCGCTTCGAGGCCGGTGACAGCTGGACCGGCCAGCTCTGGCCGAAGGGGTCCGGCGCCGACGGCGCCCCGATCGCCATCGACAGCTACGGAACGGGCACCAAGCCGAAGATCGCAGGCCAGGGCACAGTCGGCGACGCGGTGCGGCTGAACAACCAGCAGTACTGGGAGATCCGCAACCTCGACGTGTCGAACGCGGTACCCACCGGGACGACAGACGGTTCGAAGCTCGGCGACTTCCGCGGCATCGGCGTGCACGGTGACAACGGCCAGACCCTGCACCACTTCGTGATCGACTCGGTGGACGTGCACGACGTCACCGGCGAGGTCAAATGGGTCGGCGGCAGTACCGCCGACAACAAGCCGGGCATCACCTTCCAGCAAGGCTGGGACCGCTCGAAGGACACCGGCGGCATCGCCTTCCTCACCGGCGTCCAGGACATCACCGCGCCTGGAGCTCCCACGGTCCTCGACGGCATCACCGTGGAGAACTCCACCATCAAGAACACCTCGTTCAGCGGGATCGTCACCAAGCAGTACGCCGGTGACGCGCCCGGTGCCGTCTTCACCGGCTGGGGCAAGCGCGCCACGGCCACCGACCCCGCCTACACGCCGTACACCGACGTCACGTTCCGCGGCAACTACATCACGCAGGCGAACACTCCCTACGGTTGCAACGGCATCTACCTCACCGGCGTCCGTGGCGGACTCGTCGAGGGCAACGTGATCGACCGGGTCGGTGTCTCCGGCGTCGAGACCAACATGGCCGACAGCGTCACGGTCCAGCACAACGAGATCATGGGCACCCACCTCTCCTCGGGCGGTGCCGACCAGAACGCCCTGGACCCCGACATCGGCACCACCAACCAGGTGTTCCAGTACAACTACCTTCACGACAACGGCGACGGCATCCTGCTGTGCGCGTGCAACTCCGCGGTCAAGTTCGGCAGCGTGGTGCTCCGCTACAACGTCATCACCGGCAGCACGCGGTGGAACATCCACATGTCGCAGCAGAGCGGCACGGTGGCGAACATCTACAACAACACCATCGCCAACACCAATTCGCAGAACATGGTGACCGGCGGTGTCTCCGGCAAGGCGACGTTCACCAACAACCTGTTCGTCTCCAGTCAGTCCGCCCCCCAGTTCATACAACCGTCGAGCATCACGTACAACAACAACGGATACTCGTCCAACCTGACGACTCGGCCGGCGTCCGACGCGAACGCCGTGGTCGGCGCTCCGCAGTTCGTGAATGCCTCCGTCACGGGGCCGTACGGCGACGAGAACGGCCCGAGGCTCGACACGGCGGCGAACTTCGCGCTCCAGTCGGGATCGGTGTTCGTCGACGCCGGAGCCACGGTCACCGGCAACGGCGGCCTCGACTACGCCGGGGCAACCGTGCCGATCGGGAACGGTCCGGAAATCGGCGCCTTGGAACGCGGCGCGCCCGACATCGCGTTCACGGACACGTTCGACGGCCTGGCGACCGGCGCGCTCGCCAATGGGACCAACGGATGGCGAGTCATCTCGACCAACAACGACGTCTCCGTGGTGGAGACGCCGTCCGCCACCGACAAGAGCGTCCGGCTCACCCGCACCATCGAAGGCGGCGGCACCGACGGGACCAACCTCGCCCGTCTCTTCAGCACCCCGCTGCAGGGCGTGGTGACCATCGACACGCAGGTGATGCGCAACGACACACAGGCCGGCTGGTTCGGGCTGCCCTACCTTTACAACGCCTCCGGCAGCCCAGCCGTCAGCGTGGCCTTCGCCCGCGGCCAGATCCACGCGTACAAGGGGACCACGGACACGGTGCTCGGTACGTACACCAATGGCAAGTGGTACCGGGTCACGCTCACCGTGGACACCGTGAACCAGCGCTTCGACCTGGACATCGACGGCCACCGCCTACTGAACGACGCGGCGTTCCGCACCTCGATGCCGGGGATCGCGAAGATCGCGTGGTACTCGAACGGGGGTGAGCGCGGAGCTGTGCACGTGGACGACGTCAGGATCTCGCGCGGCACCGGATTCGGCCAGTGAAAGCCAGGGCCAGAGTGGTGGCGGGAGCATTTCGGTAAGCTTCCGATCCAGTAAGCGCTTCCCAGTCTGGCATGATTCTCAACTCAGGATGACGTCACGATAAAGAGGAATCGGATCTGCCTGGCCGATGTCGGCCAGGCAGATCCGATTGCCGACTGATCAACGTGATGCAATCTGCTGCAGCGTGGCACGCAACACCGGCACATAGAAAGTGGTGATACCGGCGTCGTTGGGATGCGTCCCCGATCCCTCTGTGCCGGGAAAACCGTTGACCAGGTCGTCGAAGGTGTATTTCGCACGCTGCATGTCGTCGCGCGTGTCGAACGTCGTCTCTCCGAAGACATCGGCAACGGCGACGTCCCGCTTACGGCAGGCCTCCAGGGTCGCCTCGCGCAACGCCACCTGAGTGTCCCAGTCGCGCGAACCGAGTTTGTGGGCGGCGACGTACACGATGCGGGCGGTCGGCCACTTCCGCTCCATGACGTGCAGCGTCTTCTCCAGCTCTTCGGCATAGGCGCCGAATGTGTACGCGCGGTCCCGGAAGATGGACTGCGCGTCGTTGGTGCCTCCGTCGAAGACGACGAAGTCCGGCGCGATGTCGGTCGCCTGCTCGACCTGCGTGCGTATCTGCCCTCCGGAAGCATGGGGATCGATGCCTATGGTCGCACCGTTCCGGGCGAACTTGGTGAGGGCCATGCCCTCGCACTCTGCGACTACGTCCACGAAACTGTGCGGGTACACATGCCCGTACACAATGCTGTCCCCGAAGGCATAGACACTCTTGCCTGCCAGCGCATTTTTCACATCATCCTCCTCGCGGCTTCACCATTCGGGTCTGAGTTTAGACAGAACATTGACCGGTTGAGCGATCGGCGCGTAAATTGAGAGAGATAGAAAGCGCTTACTGCACACACCTGGAAAGTTGACACACGCATGAACACAATCAACACCGGATTGCCCGGGGGCGTCGCCATCTCGCATCTGTCGGTGTACGACTGGCCTGCCGCCGACGGGGCGTGCGGCGGCACGCCTCACATGCACCTGGCGTGCTCAGAGGCCTACGTCGTCACCGGCGGACGCGGGGCCGTGCAGACGCTGACCTCTTCCGGGTACGAGGTCACTCCGCTCCAGGCCGGCACGGTCGCCTGGTTCACGCCGGGCACCATCCACCGGCTGGTCAACGAGGGCGATCTGCGGATCACCGTTCTGATGCAGAACAGCGGGCTGCCGGAGGCGGGGGACGCGGTCCTCACCCTGCCCCCGGAGTACCTGACCGATCCGGAGACGTACGCCCGCGCCACCGCCATCCCGGCCGACGCGACCGAGGAGGAGCAGGAGCGCGCCGCCCGGGCCCGGCGGGACCTCGCACTGGAGGGCTACCGGGCCCTTCGGGAGGCCGAGGGGCCACAGGCCCTGGCCGCGTTCCACCGTGCCGCCGCCGCGCTCGTACGGCCCCGCATCGCCGAGTGGCGCGAGCGGTGGCGACAAGGTGCCGATGCCTCCGCCGCGGCCACTGCGGCGCAGCTCGACTGGCTGGAGCGGGGAGAGTCCCCCCATCTCGAAGCCGCCGCCGTGAGCTCCGAACAGCCCTCCGCCCGCGGGAAGTTCGGCATGTGCGGTCGGCTTGACGTCTACGCGAACTGAGAGTGATGGGCATCTGAGGAGGCGCGGCGTGCGCGGCCGGTTCGGCCCGCGCCCAAGGCCGGGCGGGCGGGCTCAGGGGACGTCCGCCTGCTCCGCGCCCACACCGGCGGCGGCGCTGGTCACCGCCCGCGGCTGAGACGCCCTGCCTCAGGCGGCTCGGCCGTCGACTCCCGCCAGATGATCCGGAACAGGGAGCCCTCCGTCGCCTCGGGCGCGCTGCCCCCCAGACCCGCGATCAGCTTCGCCATGGCCGTACTGCCCAGTTGTTCGAGCTCCACGTCGACGGTGGTCAGGGACGGGGTCATGAACTGCCCGACCCCGGCATTGTCCCAACCGGTCACGCTGAGGTCGCCGGGCACGTCCCAGCCGCGCTCCCGGGCGCCCCGGACGACACCGGCGGCGACGAGGTCATTGGCCGCGATCACCGCGGTCGGCCGCGCATGGCTCGGGAGCGACCGTATCGCCTCGATGCCGGACTCTCCCGACCAGTCTCCGTCGAAGACCCCGACGGACTCGACGCCGAGACGTTTGACGGTCTCCAGATAGCTCTGCTTGCGCGCCCTCGCGGAGGCGAACTGCGCGTCGCCCGCCACATGGAGGAACCGGGAGTGACCGAGCGCCGCCAGGTGCTCGATCATCCGCACCAGGGGCGTGGCGTCGGCCAGTTGCCCGATGCCGCGCATCTCGTCGTCGAAGTCGGCCGAGATCACCACGGCCGTCCTCTGGTGCAGTTTGCTCTCCACGTCGGGAAGCACGGGAGCGAGGGAGAGGAGGCCCTCGTACTGTCCCGAATCGGCGAGCTCCAGCAGGCGGTCGCTCCTTGCGGCTACGCCGCCCCCGGCGCTCACGACATCGACGAAGAACCCTGCGTCCTGCGCCGTCGCACCGGCACCCGCCAGCATGCGCGAGGGGTTGAAGGCCATGGCGGGCATGAGGATCGCCAGGCGGCCGGTCTTCCGTGTGCGCATCGACCGCGCCACCAGGTTGGGACGGTAGTCCAGCTCCCGTATGGCCTTCTCCACGCGTTCCAGGGTCGCCGGCTTCAGCCCGCCGTTGAACCGCAGATACCGCGACACCGTCTGGGGTGACACACCGGCGAGCCGCGCCACATCCGTGATCGTAGGCCGTCGTCGCGCCGCGTCAGCGCCATCCATCCGCTTCCCCCACCTTTCCGCCAACGTTCGGTGAAGTCAGAGACTACACACTCTTGACGTAAAAAGTGATCGTTCACTATGGTCCTCGCAACCCACAAAGTGAACGATCACTTTTCAGGGTGACGCGAGGCCCGGGACGGGCTCGCACCACTGTCTGCAGATGCCGCCGCTCAAGGGAGCAGTGCCGTGAGCTCCATCAACGAACTACGCCGGCTGCGCGGGTCCCAACGGGGCGCGCGACAGCAGAACAAGGCGGCGTTCTTCTTCCTAGCGCCATGGTTCGTCGGGCTCTTCGGGATCACTCTCGGCCCGATGCTGGCCTCGCTCTACCTCAGCTTCACCAAGTACAACCTGTTGCAGCCGCCGCAGTTCAACGGAGCCGAGAACTGGACGCGCATGCTCGACGACGAGCGACTGCACAAGTCGCTCGAGGTGACGTTCAGCTACGTCCTCGTCTCCGTGCCGTTGCAGCTGGCGATGGCCCTCGGGCTCGCCCTCGTGCTGGACAAGGGAGTACGGGGTCTTGCCTTCTACCGCTCCGTCTTCTATCTGCCGTCACTGATCGGCGGCAGCGTGGCGATCGCCGTACTGTGGCGCGCGATGTTCGGGACCAACGGCCTCGTCAACGAGGCCCTGGCCCTCGTCGGTGTCCAGGGACAGGGGTGGATCTCGGAGCCGGGAACGGCGCTGTCGACCCTCGTCGTCCTGAACATCTGGACCTTCGGCTCACCCATGGTGATCTTCCTCGCCGGGCTGCGGCAGATTCCGACCTCCCTCTACGAGGCGGCCTCCGTCGACGGCGCGAAGCGCTGGCGCCAGTTCCGCAGCATCACCATTCCGCTGCTGACACCCATCATCTTCTTCAACCTGGTGCTGCAGATCATCCACGCCTTCCAGACCTTCACCCAGGCCTTCGTGGTCTCCGGCGGTACCGGAGGGCCCGCCGACTCCACCCTCTTCTTCTCGCTGTACCTGTACCAGCGCGGGTTCGGCCACTTCGACATGGGGTACGCGTCCGCGCTCGCGTGGGTCCTGCTCCTCATCGTCGCGGCCTTCACCGCCGTCAACTTCTGGGCTTCAAAGTACTGGGTGTTCTACGATGACTGACCGCACCGAAGCCGTACCCTCCTCGCTGCCCGCCCCCCGCCCGCACGCGATACGCCGGGTCAGGCGCGCCGTGCGCGCCCCTCTCAAGCACTGCCTGCTGGCCCTCTGCGCCCTCACGATGCTGTACCCCGTCCTGTGGATGGTGGTCAGCTCACTGCGTCCCAACAGTGAGATCTTCCGCAGTGCGGGACTCGCCCTGACGCACCCGCGCTTCGAGAACTACAGCAACGGCTGGAACGCCTTCTCCCAACCGTTCAGTCACTACATGATCAACTCAGCGATCGTCGTCACCGGCGCGATCATCGGGAACCTCCTCGCCTGCTCCCTGGCCGCGTACGCCTTCGCCAGGCTGGAATTCAAGGCGAAGCGCGTGCTGTTCGCCATCATGCTCGTCACGATCATGCTGCCGATCCACGTGATCATCGTGCCCCAGTACGTCCTCTACTCGGAGCTCGGCTGGGTCAACACGTTCCTGCCCCTGATCGTGCCGAAGTTCCTGGCGACCGACGCCTTCTTCATCTTCCTCATGGTGCAGTTCATCCGTGGCATCCCGCGCGAGATCGACGAGGCGGCGCGGATCGACGGCGCCGGGCACGCACGGATCTTCTTCCACGTCATCCTGCCACTGATGGTCCCGGCCCTGGCGACCACCGCGATCTTCACCTTCATCTGGACCTGGAACGACTTCTACACCCAGCTCATTTACCTGACCGACCCGGACATGTACACCACGCCTCTCGCGCTGCGCACCTTCGTCGACCAGCAGAGCGCGACGGACTGGGGCTCGGTGTTCGCCATGAGCGTCGTGTCGCTCGTTCCCGTCTTCCTCGTCTTCCTCGCCGGGCAGCGCTTCCTGCTGCGAGGCATCGCGACCACCGGCGGCAAGTAACCGCGGGGGCTATCGCCGGACAAGCGGAGGTGACCGAGTCATGGCCGTTCGGACGCACCGCAGCCACCGATCCGACCCACGTATCAGCCACAGGAGAACCACATGAACCCCAGCCCCTTCAGACGCGTCGCGATCGGGACGGTCGCCTCACTCTCGCTCGTACTGACCGCTTGCAGCAGCGGCAGCAGCGGCTCCGCTCCCGAACTCGGCGACAAGCCGGTCACCATTCGTGCCACCTGGTGGGGTGCGGACGCCCGCGCCAAGCTCACCGACGAGGTCATCAAGGCGTTCGAGAAGAAGTACCCCAACATCACGGTCAAGGGCCAGTACAAGGACTGGAACGGCTACTGGGACGCGCTCGCCACGACGACCGCGGCCAAGGACTCCCCCGACGTCGTCCAGATGGACGAGCTGTATCTCGCCTCGTACGCCGACCGCGGAGCGCTGTACGACCTCGGCAAGGCCAAGAAGCTCCTCAGCACCTCGCAGTTCGACGACCAGGCCCTGGCCACCGGACAGATCGACGGAACGCAGTACGCGCTTCCCGTCGGCGTCGGCGTCATGTCCGTCCTCGTGAACACCGACCTGTTCAAGAAGTACGGCGTGCAGGTTCCGGACGACAAGACGTGGACGTGGGACGACTACGCCAAGACCGCCAAGGAGCTGACGGACAAGAGCGGCGGCAAGATCCACGGTGCGGCCGGTGCGCCCGGGTTCTCCGCCGGCGACGTCAAGTACTGGGCTCGTCAGCACGGTGAGAACCTCTTCGACAAGGACGGCAACGTCTCCCTGAAGCCCGAGACGCTCGCCGGCATGTGGAAGTACGGCCTGGACCTGCTCTCCTCCGGGGCCAGCGTCAACACGTCGACGATGGTCGAAGACCTGACCGCGGGTGTCACCGCCGGCACCTTCGCCACTGGCAAGGCAGCCATGATGGGCGCGTACAACACCCAGATCACCGCCATCCAGCAGGCCGCTGGCGCCCATGTGCAACTGCTGCAGATGCCTCGTGTCGGCGACACCAAGGCCAACTTCTTCAAGCCCTCCATGTACTGGGCGGTCTCGAGCCAGAGCGCGCACCCGGCTGAGGCGGCCGCGTTCATCAACTTCATGCTCAACGACCCCAAGGCCGCCGACATCCTCAAGACGGAGCGCGGCATCCCCGCCAACAAGGAGATGCTGAAGCACCTCCAGCCGACTCTGGCCGGGACCGACAAGGCGGCGGCCGACTACATGAACGCCGTGACCCCGGGTGAGTCGCCGGTCGTGACCCCCAACGGCGGAAGCGGCATCGAACCGGAGCTGCAGCGCTACAGCCAGGAGGTCTACTTCAAGAAGACCTCGCCGGAAGTCGCCGCGAAGGCCTTCATCAAGGAGCTCCAGGGCGAGATCGACGCGGCCAAGTGACCTCCTTCCGGGGGCCGTCGCCGCTGCCCACGGCCCCCGGTGGCCCCACGTGACGTGGGTCAGGAACCAAGAGAGAGAAAACACCCATGCCCAGCCCCCGGCCGCCGTACCGCGTGGCCATCATCGGCACCGGCGGTATCGCCCACGCTCATGCCGAAGCCCTCACCGAACTCTCCGAACGTGCCCGGCTGGTCGCCGTCGCCGACCTCGACCCCACCCGCGCCGCCGAGTTCGCCGACCGATTCTCCGTGCCGCACGTCTTCGACGACCCGCAGGCTCTGCTGGACAGCGAAGACCTCGATCTCGTACACATCTGTACGCCCCCGCAGACCCATGTACCGCTGGCATCCATGGTGATGAAGGCCGGCGTCACCGCCCTGGTGGAGAAGCCGACGGCGCTGAGCCTGCGCGAGATGGACCAACTGGCCGCGGTGCAGGAACAGACCGGCTCCAAGGTCCTGACCGTCTTCCAGCACCGCTACGGCGCCGCGGCGGTACGCCTGCGCCGGCTGGCCCGATCCGGCGCACTGGGCCGGCCGCTGGTCGCCACCTGCGAGACCCTCTGGTACAGGCCCGACGCGTACTTCGAGGTGCCGTGGCGGGGACGCTGGGACGTCGAGGGCGGCGGCCCCACGATGGGACACGGCATCCACCAGTTCGACCTCTTGCTGTCGGTCCTCGGGCCCTGGTCCCAGATCACCGCACTCGCCGAGCGCCAGGCCCGTCCCACGGACACCGAGGACGTCTCGATCGCCGCCGTCCGGTTCGACGGCGGAGCCCTCGCCACGGTGGTCAACTCCCTGCTGTCCCCCCGGGAGACCTCGCGCCTGCGCTTCGACTTCGAATACGCCACGGTCGAACTGGAACACCTCTACGGCTACCGCGAGGAACACTGGCGGTTCACCCCGGCCCCCGGCCATGAGGGTCTCTCGGACCTCTGGACCGACGGTGCCGAGCCGGACATCACGAGCGGCCACAGGCTCCAGATCGAGGCCGTGTTCGACGCCTGGGAGAGCGGACAGGAACCCGGCGTCTGCCTGCACGAGGCGCGCCGCACGCTGGAGTTCGCGGCGGCGACGTACGCCTCCGCCTTCCGCGGTGTCCGCGTCGCCGCGGGCGAACTGACCGACGACGACCCCTTCACGCTCAGCATGGACGGCGGCGCCGTGCCGTGGGCACGGGTCAAGGAGACCCTCGTATGAACGCTCTTGAAATCCGCCACGACCTGGGTACCTCGGTCACGGTCCGCGACGACGGCACCGAGTTGTTCCGCTACGTGTACCGGCCGGACACCGTGCAACTGGAATCGCCGAAGCCCTACATCCACCCCCTGCGCACCCGGGCCGGCAAGGTGGTCAGCCTGTTCCGTCCCCATGACCACGTGTGGCACAAGGGCATCGCGTGGTCCCTGCCCCACGTGGGCGAGGAGAACTTCTGGGGCGGTCCCACGTACATCCACGGACGCTTCTACGTGCAGCTGGAGAACAACGGAACCCAGGCCCACCGCCGGGTCAGCGACCTGGACAGGGCCTACGGAACGGCGACGTTCGCCCACGACCTGGACTGGACCACCCAGTCCGGCGCGCTGTTCTTCACCGAGCGCAGGACGCTGCGGGCGAGCCTGATCTCCCCGCACGCCTGGGCATTGACGTTCGAGACGCAGATGACCAACGTGTCCGGAACGGACGTCGCCATGGGGTCCCCGACCACCAAGGGACGGGAGAACGCCGGCTACGGCGGCCTGTTCTGGCGTGGCCCCCGGTCGTTCACCGGCGGACAGTTCGTGACCGAGGAAGGCCTGGGCGGCGATGAGGTCCGCGGGCGGCGCATGGAGTGGATGGGCTTCGCGGGCCGCCATGACGAGACGGACGCGCAGTCGCTGGTCCTCATGGTCGACGACGCGGCCAACCCGAGTCACCCGCCGCAGTGGTTCGCCCGGACCGAGGAGTTCGCCTGCCTCAACCCGGCACCGTTCTTCAGCGAGGAGCTGACCGTCGAGGACGGCGCGACCGTGCGGTTCCGCTACGGCGTCGGGATCGCCGATGCCGACGCGACCGCGGCTCCCGCACTCGCCGACGAGGTACGCCGGGTGCTCACACGGTCGGACACGCCGTCCGCACGTGCCGCAGAATCCACAGAGTCCTCTTCAGGACGCTTCGCGACGGAGTGATAGGACCCCGCTCGCCGTGCTACCCCCGGCGTGCACTCCCCGCCCAGAAGGGAGTGCACGCCTTTCCTCACCACCCCGGCTGACATCGCAACGGCCCGGCGCCTCTCGACGAACCGTGAGACGGCGGGCGTCCTGACGCTGCTCCGTTCCTGCGCTCCGGCGAACCGGACGAGGTGGCCGTGGATGAGTTCGCGCGGAGCTGGGGGGTCCACTGCTCAGTTCCCCGCAGCCCACACCGGCCGTAGCTGTTCCAGACGTTGACTATCGCGTCCGCCTCCGTGCCTGAGCACACGGTTCGCAATGCGGCCCAGGTCGCCGGGTCGAGCCCGAGCGGGTGGCACTCACGAGCCTGCTGGAAGGCCGCTTTCCCGGGTGGACTCGCCCCCGCCCGCGCCCTCGCCGTGCCCGAGGAGGAGGCGGACGCGTTGGTCTCCACGACACTGCGATCGCCATCTGTGCCGGCTGTGTCACGTGAGCCCGAAGACGGCCCGGCCCCGGCCGACGCGCGGACGGCCGTCCTGCCGCCTTCCGACGCCGTGCGACGGTGGACGTCAGGCCGCACCGGCCGGGTGGTCGCCGGGACCACGGCCGCGGCCTTGATGGCCACGCCAGGCACGTTCGTCCTGCAGCCCTTCTCCGCGACGCGCGAGCGCGAGGCGCAGTGGGAGGCAGGAGTGCCGAGCCCGCGGGGCACTGCGGCACCTTCGCTTCACCGGTGCGCGGAGGTTGCGCCGGGTGGGCCGATCCCGGCGGAGCTCCACCCGACGATCTCCCAGCAGTTAAAGTGGTGCCGATCCTGTCCACCGCGTCGGAGCCGACCTTGCCGAACCTGTCCCACCTCGAGGAGATCTTCTCCGACGAGGGTGACGGCGCCGCCGGCCCCGTGCGGTCGCCCGGCTGGCAGAGCACTGTCTCGCCACAGGGCCTCGCGGTGACCCTGATCGCTGACTACACGTTCCCCGTCCGGTCCTGGTTGCCGTCGGCGGCGATCGTGGCGCTGCTCGGCGAGTTCCATGTGACCCCGGGCGCAGCTCGTACGACGATCAGCAGGCTGATGCGCCGTGGGGTGCTGGAGGGCAGCCGGCAAGGCCGGTACAGCTCCTACCGGCTGACGTCTCAGGCCGCCGTCGATCTGTGGAGCGGCGCCAGTTCGATCGCCACCTTCACCACTCAGCCCGACTCGTGGGACGGACGGTGGACACTGATCGCCTTCTCCGTTCCGGAACAGGAGAGCACGCGGCGGCGGGCGTTGCGCACCGCGCTGCGTTGGCGCGGGTTCGCGCCGCTGTACGACGCGCTCTGGGTGTCGCCGCACCCCCTGACCCCCAAGGGGCGGATCGAGGTGGCCGACCTGGCGCGAGGAGCAGTGACCGTGTTCCGCGCGCGGCAGGAGGAACTGGACACGGCGGTCGACCGCAACCCGGTAGAGGCGTGGGACCTCACCGGCATCGCCGAGCACTACCACGCGTTCATCAGTCGTTGGAGCGGCTTGCTTCCGCACATCAGCGCCGACGGCGTCACCGGTGCCGACGCGGTGCGCGCCCGGACCGAGGTCATGCACGCCTACCGGCACTTCCCCATCCTGGACCCGTTGCTCCCCATCGGGCTGCTGCCATCCGACTGGCCCCGGTCACGGGCGCGGGAGGTCTGCGTCGCGGTGTACGACGGGCTGCTCCAGCCTGCCCAGGACCATGTCCGCGCCGTGGTGACCCGATTCGCGGAGGGACCGCACCTCGACATCCGGGCCCATACGATCGCCGGCATGAGTGCGGGTATCGGTCACGGCTGACGAGGGACCGTCGCGAGCGTGACGGGGCGATGTACGGAGACTCGATACCGCGCTGCCCGCCCCTCGATCTGTCGAATGCGCGTCGAAGACAACAGAGTCGGGCGCCAATGATTGACAGACCGGCACCCGATCGGGACTCTGACTGTTGCAACCTCGATGTGGGAACGCTCCCAGAGCGCGGCACAGGTGGTCACCGGCTCGCCGTCACCGTGTCTCCGCCCGCAGGGCAACGCCACATCGATCACCACCATGGTCGCTGCCACAGGCAGGACCGGAACGTCCTCCACCGTTCCTGATACGCCCACCTGACGCCCCCCACGGCCACACCCCCACCCCTCGGTCAGTGCGACCGCCCCGGCATCACCGATGCCTCTTCCCGGCACCTGACCGAGCAGCGCTCCGCATCCCCACACCAGGAGTCTTCATGACCATGCAACGGCGTAGTTTCCTGACCCTGAGCGCAGCCGGAGCCGCGGGCGCAGGCCTGTCCCTGCTCGGCACAGGGCAAGCAGGCGCCGTAGCAAGGGCCGGAGCTCCGACCCAGCGGTTCGCGGTCGGCGTGCGGCCATTTGCCTGGAGCCGCGGCAGCCGCCGGTGGACCACCTACGTCTACTACCCCGCCACCGGCTCTCCCGCTGGCTCCCCGGTCACCAACGCACCCGTCGCCCAAGGCGTCTTCCCGGTTTGCGAGTTCATGCACGGCTTCAGCAGCAGCCCGCAGAATTCCCTGGCGATCATCCGACCTCTGGCCGAGGCCGGCTTCGTGGTCGCCGCCCCCCACTTCGCCAACCTCAGTGGCCAGGACGTCTACAACGGCAACCAGTCCAAGGACGTTTCCGAGGTCATCACCCGGACCCTCGCCCTCAACACGTCCGGAGACCCACTGGCCGGCCACCTCGACACAGCGGTCGGAGTCGGTGTCTCCGGCCACTCGATGGGCGGCATGACCACCCACGGCCTGCTCACGGCCTGGCCGGACGCGCGGATCACCGCCGCGATCCCGATGTCCTGTGTGGACATGGGCAACCCGAGCCCGTCGGTCCGCGCCAAGGTCCTGTTCACACACGGCGACCGGGACGGAACGTGCCCGATCTCCTCCGCCCGTCAGGCGTACCGGGAACTGCCCGCCGCCAAGGCGTTCCTCACCTTCCGCGGCGCCGGCCACAGCAACTACTTCGGCGACTCCCGCACCGTCAACACCTTCGTGGACTGGATGCGGTGGAGTCTGTACGGCGACACGGCGGCCCGCGACCGCCTTCGTTCCGACGCCACCTCCGGCACGACCACGTGGGAATCCGCCCTGAGCTGAGGAGCAACCACGCACGGCCCCCCGGGACACGCATGCCGTGAGCAACCCACCCGGGCCGTCCAGAATGCCCGACCGTCCGCGGACGCGCACCAGCGGGACGCCGGGGCCTCGTCACAGCACGAGCGCTTCGCTGCACCGAACCACTTTCCGGAAGCCTGCGAGTCGGCCGCAGCGTAAATGAGTTGCGCACGTTGACCTGGGCCCCAGAAAGCACACCCCCCGAAGAGCCGGGCGGCTCCGACCGCTCGCGCTCGGGCAGAAAGGTCCACTTGGGGGTTCGACACCCTCAAGACTGCAAGAGAGGAAAGCCCATGGCTTCACTAGCAGGGAAGATCAGAGCCGTTTTCCTTGCCGTCCTGTTGGCGGTTGCCGCAGCTGTGTACGGCACGGCCCATCAGGCGTCGGCCGATACCGTGGCACAGTCGAGCGCTTCGCAGATCGTGGCCGACATGGGCGCGGGATGGAATCTGGGGAACCAGCTCGAAGCCACCACCAACGGATACCCCAGCGAAACGGCATGGGGCCAGCCGACCGTGACACAGGCCCTCATCGACAAGGTGAGAGCGGCAGGGTTCAAGACGATCCGGATCCCGGTCTCCTACCTGGGATACATAGGGCCCGGCCCGAACTACACGATCAACGCTGCCTGGCTGAACAGGGTCCAGGAGGTCGTCAACTACGCCTACAACAGGGGCCTGCATGTGATGATCAACATGCACGGCGACGGCTACAAGAACGTCAGCGGCTCCTGGTTGATCTGCGATTCGTCCTCCCAGACGACGATCAAGGCCAAGTACGAGAAGGCCTGGCAGCAGATCGCGAACAGGTTCAAGAACTACGACCAGCGCCTGATCCTCGAGGCCATGAACGAGGAGTTCGACGGGCAGTACGGCCGTCCGACCCAACCGTGCTACTCGAACATCAACAGCTACAACCAGATCTTCGTGGACACCGTACGGAAAACGGGCGGAGACAACAGCTCGAGGTGGCTGCTCGTGGCCGGCTGGAACACGAACATCGACTACACCGCGGGGAATTACGGCTTCAAGCTTCCGTCCGACCAGTACCGCTCCCCCTCCATTCCCGCCAGTGAACGGCGGATCATGATCTCCGTCCACCACTACGCTCCGTGGGACTTCGCCGGAGAGGAAAACGGCACCATCACGCAGTGGGGACGAGCAGCGACCAATCCATCGCGGAAATCGACCTGGGGACAGGAAGACTACCTGGAGGCCCAGCTCAAGACGATGCACGACGTGTTCGTCACGAAGGGATATCCGGTGGTCGTCGGCGAATACGGAGCGGTCGACAAGTCGTCGTTCGATTCATCGAACAACAGGTATCGCGCGGACTTCGCACGGGCCGTCGCGGCCGCCGCCAAGAAATACGGGGCGGCGGGCATCTACTGGGACAACGGCGCAACCGGCCGGTACGGGTTCGGGCTGTTCGACCGGCGCTCCCTCACGGTGACCCAGCAAGGCATCATCAACGGCATCATGAGCGGCGTCAACGGCAGCGTTGCCGGCTCCGCCCTTCCGGCCGGCATGTAGCAGGACCCGACTCTCGGCGACGGGTTCATACCTCCGTATCCTCGTGGGCGCACAGGCACACCGGGTGGCGACGCCACCCGGTGTGCCTGGTCAACTGCGCGCCTACCAGCCGGAGAAGCCGCGCTGCTCCGCGCTTGGGAGCACGTTCGGCAATCGGAGGCCTGCGATGTCTTCACATGCGGCGACCGCAGTGCGCCTGGCCGACGATGAACGGGACCATCTGTTCCGGCCGACCCAGCCCGGCCGGAACCGCACACCCCGGTCGGCGCGCCTGCCGCGGCTGCTTCAGCCCACTGCCCAGCACCTCTGCGGCACGTTCGGCGTGCCAGCCTTCTTCGTCAGTCGGCGCCGGGACATCCTCGGATGAAACCGGCTCACCACAATGAGAACGACGGCCGCCCGGGGCGCGGAACGTGGGCCGGCAGACCTTCCTCTCACCGGAAGCGTGCGATCGATTCGCCGAACCGGGCCGCATGGCTGCGACAGTCAGCGGCGTTCTGCGGATAGACGTCGGCAGGAGCCCCACGAGGGTGTGCAGCTATCCACGCTGATATGCGAGTTGTCGCTGAAGCGCGAGGAGTACCCATGACACTGCCTCTGCCGGGGTGCGCCCGCATGCGGCTCAACCAGTATCACGTATCACGCGGAATCCGGGCTCCCGGTAGGAGGAAGTTCTGAGGGTACCGGCCGATTGGAAGACAGGGCCGTAGGACTGAGACGTGTTTACGGCCAGGTGACTACGCTCCGCGCCACCCCGCTCCAAGAACACCATCAGCGTGCCGCGTGCACCACGGCCAGTGCTCCGTCACCCGTGCCAGGTTCAAGTCGTTCGACGAACACCCCCTTCCCTGATGCTTGAACTCGCTCAAGCATCAGGGAAGTCGGCTGTCCAGCTCAGAGGCTGTTCGGCAGCGCGATGGTGGGGCGGGGCGGCGTGGGCATGTTGCCGCCGATGAAGAAGCTGGGGTGCGGGGGCTGGTTGTAGGCGGTGTTCTGCCAGGCCAGGGCCGTGCGGTACTGGGTGTCGTGGAGGAGGGTCGTGATCCGCGTATTGGTCTCGTGCGGCGTGGAGTAGATCCGCAGGGCCGTGTTGTTGGACGTCGGCCAGATGACCTCCTCGCGCCAGTCACCAAGGATGTCGCCGGACAAGGACGGCGTCGACTTGGTGCCGTTGTTGGAGTGGACTCCGGAGCCGGTGAGCAGGCGGGTGTCGCCGGAGGTGCCGTATTTGTCGATGTGGGTGCCGTCGAGGAGTTCACGGATGGTGTCGCCGTCCCACCACGCCAGGAAGTTGCTGGACCCGGGCTTGCGACTGGCGACCACCGCGCCCTTGGGGTTGCGGACGCCGCTGGCGAGCGACGACCACGACTCGGCGCCCGCGCTGCCGGACCAGATGTCACCGGACACGCCCCGGCCGTTGTCACCCGCGGCCGGGGTGGACCAGAGGATCTGGCCGGTCCTCGCGTCCGCCATCCAGGAGGACGGCTTGGAGCCGTCCTCGTCGACCTTGAACTCCTCCAGACCCGGCCGGGACGGGTCGAGGTCGCCCACGTGCATCGCGTCCCCGTGGCCGTTTTTCGTCGTCCACAGGCCGTTGCCGTTGTCGTCGACGGCCATCGCCCCGTAGACGACCTCGTCTTTGCCGTCTCCGTCCACGTCCGCGACCGACAACTGGTGGTTGCCCTGGCCGGCGTAGCCGCTGTGGGCGTTGGAGTCGAAGGTCCACCGGCGGGTGAACTGTCCGTTCCGCCAGTCCCAGGCGGCGATCACCGTACGGGTGTAGTAGCCACGGGCCATGATCACCGACGGATGGAAACCGTCCAGATACGCCGTGCCCGCCAGGAACCGGTCCACGCGGTTGCCGTAGGAATCCCCCCAGGACGACACCGTGCCTCGGGCCGGGACGTAGTCGACGGACTGCATCGCCTTGCCCGTCTGCCCGTTGAATATGGTCAGGTACTCGGGGCCGGACAGCACGTAGCCCGAGGAGTTGCGGTGATCGGCCGAGGAACTGCCTATGACCGCGCCGGTTCCGTCCTTCGTGCCGTCGGCGGTCTTCATGGCGACCTCTGCCTTGCCGTCGCCGTCGTAGTCGTACACCTGGAACTGTGTGTAGTGCGCGCCGGAGCGGATGTTGCGGCCCAGGTCGATCCGCCACAGGCGCGTGCCGTCGATCTTGACGCCGTCGACGATCGTGTTGCCGGTGTAGCCGGACTGGGAGTTGTCCTTGGCGTTCGTCGGCTGCCACTTCAGGACGATGTCCAGGGCGCCGTCGCCGTCGAGGTCGCCGACGGAGGCGTCGTTGGCATCGTAGGTGTACGGCGAGTTGCCCGGTGAAGTGCCTCCGGGCGGCGGGGAGATCGGCACGTCCTTGTACCCGCTGCGGAACTGGAGCGCGTGCTCGGACGGCGCCTGCTCGACGCCGTTCACCACCGCGCGCACCGTGTAATCGGCCGAGTCCGGGGCGCCGGCGTCCAGGTAGTTCGTCGAGGTGGTCAGGGGCGAGGAGTTGAGCCTGGTGGTGCCACGGTAGACGTTGAAGGCCACGTCGTTGGGGTCAGTGGCCAGCCACCGCCACGACACCAGGTTCCCGCTGCCGGTGTGGACGCTGGTCAGGCCCCGATCCAGGCGTTCCACCTGCCGCGCGGTCGCGGCGTGCGCGGTCTGCGGCACTCCTGTGAGGGCGCAGAGGGCCAGTGCGGTGGCGGCCGTAAGGCCGCAGAACAGCCGCTTGCTCGGCCGGCGTTGGCATCGCGGTGGGGGCGATGCGGTGCGCGGATGCCGGTGCGGGTCGGTCACGATGACCTCCGATGTATGGGGGGGTGAAGTGAAGATCGCGGGGACGGCGGTCTGACCCAATGTGGGAACGCTCCCATTCGCTGCGAGGGTAGGAATCCGCTGATAGCCAGTCAAGCTTTCTGTTGACTTTCCCTGTTCGAGCGTGTTCGAGTGCGAGCCGACGAGATGCCTGTGCGCAGACTCGTCCCCGTCGCCGCATTTCCTTCTGGAAGGGCACTTGAGCTGGGATGACTCCGACCGGTTCAGACGGCCCGCAGCCGAGGTACGGCGAGCACCCGCCCACAGGATCGCACCGCTTCTTCTATCGGATCGGTGAGCAATGGTTGACAGCTTCGTGCCCGATCGAGAGGCTGCGTGATGCACCTCCGGTTCATTGTGATGCGATTCCGCACCTGCGTCGCCCACACCTCTGTGATCGCTCACAGCTCCGACCTCGAGGAGTGTCCACGGCATGCCAAGGCCGCCGTCTCCGACACGTGCCACTCGCAACAGTCCTGCCTCAGTTGTCGCCACACCGAAGGAGGCCACATCGACTGGATCGCACGCGCTGCACCAACTCCGCGAGTTTGAGCGTCAGTTGCCCCCATCACGCGCCTCGCTCCCTGGAATCTCCTCTCACTGACCCGCTCTCCGCCGACCGTGACATCTCACCCACCGCCGACGGAAGGAAAGGACCACCATGTCCCCGCAACCCCCCACACCAGCTGCCGGGCGCATCAGCCGGCGAACCTTGCTCAGGGCCACCACCGCGACCGCCGGGGCGCTCGCCACGGCCGCCGCGTTCGCCGAACTCGAGACCCCTGCCGAGGGCGCCGCGAGCTTCGTCAAGGGCGTCGACATCAGCTGGGCACCTCAGATGGAGGCTCGCGGCTACTCCTGGAAGAACGCGAGCGGGCAAACCCAGGACCTGCTGACGATCCTCATGGGCTACGGCATCACCGCCGTACGCCTGCGCACCTTCGTCAACCCGTCCAACGACCCGGCCAACGGGCACTGCGGCATCAACGAGGTCGCCGCCTTCGCCAAGCGCGTCAAGGCCGCCGGCATGTCCATCATGCTCGACTACATGTTCGGCGACACCTGGAACTCCGTCGGCGTGCAGAACCCGCCCGCGGCCTGGCGGAACATGGGCTACAGCCAGATGCGCACCGCGCTGGGCACGTACGTGAAGCAGACCATGACGGTCATGAGGAGCAACGACGTGCTCCCCACCTGGGTCCAGATCGGCAACGAGATCAACAGCGGAATCTGCCGCCCCGTCGGCAGCGTCTCCAACGGGGCGCAGATGACCGGACTGCTCAACGCCGCATACGACCAGGTCAAGGCGGTGTCGCCAAACTCGACGGTGTGCATCCACCTGGCCCAGCCGCAGAAGTACGACGTGATGACGACGTTCTTCGGCCGCTTCGCGGCGAGCGGCGGCAAGTGGGACATGTCGGTGTTCTCGTCCTACGGCAGTGCCGACCTCGCCCCCGGGATCGTGGCGAACATGAAGAAGATCTCCGCCGCCTACGGCAAACCGTTCCTGCAGAGCGAGTTCGGTGGCCGGGTGGACCGGGTGTCCGCCACCCAGGCCTCGCTGGTCGCCTACATCAAGGCCCTCAAGGCCAACGGCGGGCAGGGCATCTTCTACTGGGAGCCGGAGTGCATGTCCCCGTTCACCGGCTACAACATGGGCGCCTGGGATTCCTCCAGCAAACGGCCCACAGCGATCATGAACGGATTCACCCAGGCCTGAGCGACGGGCCACGGACCTCAACGCGGGCAACTCTCCGGTTCAGGATGGGGATTAGTGATTGTAATGGGCATGACATCTCATCTCGAAGGGCACGGGGTCAGGCTGGGAGTGGTGGGTCTGCTGACCCTTGCGACGTTGGTCGGCACCGGTGTGGCGCATGCCGAGGCCGCCACGCGGGCGCTGCCGACCGGTTGTTCCGGCACCGCGCCGATCAAGTGTCACTACGCGGTCTCACCCGGCAACTACGACGTGACGGTCTCCATCGGCGGTGCCACTGCCGCCGAGACCGACGTGTGGGTGGAGGCCCGGCGCTTGATGCTTCCGGCGACGAAAACGGCGACCGGTGCCAACGCCACGTACTCGTTCACGGTCAACGTGCGGCAGCCGGAGGGGCAGCCGACCGGCCAGGGCGGCACCGGGAACCCCGGTCTGGACATCCGGTTCGCGGGGTCCAGCCCGCAGCTGTCGGCCGTCTCCGTGAAACCGGCGGCACAGCCGCTGGTCGCCTACCTGGCCGGTGACTCGACCGTGTGCGACCAGCCCGTGGCCCCGTACACGGGATGGGGCCAGATGATCACGCCGACGGTGGGGCCCGGAGCGTCGGTCGCCAACTACGCCGACTCGGGAGAGAGTTCGGGCAGCTTTTTGAGAAACTCGGCGCTCTTCCCGGCGCTGTTGTCGAAGGTCAAGGCGAACGACGCGGTCTTCATCCAGTTCGGCCACAACGACAAGCAGACCAGCGCGTCGGCTTTCCGGAGCAACCTCACCTCCATGATCACGCAGGTCCGCGCGAAGGGCGGCGTCCCGGTCCTGGTGACCCCGCCGGTCCGCCGGCTGTTCGACGGCAGCCGGCTCACGTCAACGGCCCTGCACGTCAACGGCGTCGGCGTGAATCTGCCCGCCGAGATGCGCTCGGTCGGGACGGCCCAGAGGGTTCCGGTGATCGATCTGACCACCAAGAGCAAGACGCTGGTCGAGTCCCTCGGCCCCTCTGCCTCCGCGCAGCTCTTCCTGCGCTCCTCCGTCGACGGTGTCACGGACAACACCCACTTCTCGCAGTACGGCGCGAGCCGGATGGGCGGGCTGGTGCTCCAGAGCATCCGCGAGCAGCGCCTGCCCCTGGCCACGTACCTGCGCTGACCGACGTCCGGCGCCAGTCTCAAGGAGGGACCCGTTGAGGAACTTACGGATTCTCATCACGACCGCGCTCATGATCGCCTTGTCGAGCCTCGGTGTCAGCGCCGCATCCGCGGGGGACCGCATCCACACGAACTGCACCAGCGCCTCCCAGGCCCAGGCGGCCTCGGCCGCACGGACGGTCGCCGCACCGGTCACCGTGTGGCTGGCCGGCGACTCCACCATGGCCAACCCGAGTTCCGGCCGTTGTCCGGTCGGCTGGGGCAGCCAGTTCGACGCACTGTTCAACAGTGACGTGACCGTCAAGAACCAGGCCGTGGGAGGCCGGAGTATCCAGACCTGGCTGTACGAGGGGAACGTGAGCAGCACCAAGGGCTCCGACGGTGAGTGCCGCCTCACGTCCACCTCGTACTCGTCCCGCTGGCAGGCGATGCTGAACTCGAGCACCGGAATGAAGGCAGGTGACTACCTGTTCATCCAGTTCGGCATCAACGACTCCTCCTCGACCTGCCCCCGTCACGTCGGCCCCACCAGGTACCAACAGCTGATGACCATGATGGCGCAGGCCGCCCTGGCCCGGGGCGCGCACCCGGTGCTGCTCACCCCGGTGGCCGCCATCACCTGCTCCGGCGGCACAGCGACCAAGAACCGCGGCTTCGTGGCCGAGACCTTCGCCGCCGGGTCCGCCACCAGGGCCCCCGTCGTCGACCTGCAGACGCTCAGTGTCTCGCTCTACAACAGCCTGCGCTTCTGCCCGAACAACGGCGACTACGGGGGCAGCGGTCCCCTGGGCACCTTCTTCTGCAACGACCACACCCACTTCGACACCTACGGCGCCCAGCGGGTCGCAGGGCTCGTCGCCGGTGACGTGCGCCGCCAGAACCTCCCCCTCGCCGCGTATCTCAGGTAGCACGTGGCGGTGGGCGCGAACCGGGACCGGTCGGTTCCCGGGTGGCCTCACCGACGGCGCTGTCGCGGACCGAGGTCGCAGTCGATCCGGTGGGCCGGTTCGACTGCCTGGCGCCGTTCGTCTCCGTCGCCGATGAACGGCGTCTGCACCACCGACCAGTCGAGGGTCAGCCGCCGGAGCGTTCATGTCAGTGATCCCACCGGTCGGGGTCTTCCTGATCGGCTCGCGCGGCTTCATCGCCAACCTAGCCGCCGACGCCATGAGGTTCTGAAGAGAAACGCGCCTGTCCCCGCCCTTCGAAAAGCAGCTTTCGCCTGCGATGAGTACGTCTGGCAGACACGAGCCCCAATGCCGCACGGGCAGACACCTGACTCGGGAGATGACGCTGTGAGAACCGCGAAGTTCGGCACCCCTGCCCTCCTGCTCTCGGTGGTCACGGCGAGTTCCGTCGCCATGTCCCCCGGCTCGGCGGCCGCGAGCGCCGCGGCGGCCGGAAACACCTACTACGTCGCCCCCAACGGAAACGACGGAGCGGCAGGTACGCAGGCCGCTCCGTGGGCAACGATCGCCCGTGCGCAGGTCGTCGTCACAGCGGGCGACACGGTCTACTTCCGGGGCGGCACCTACGCCTACGCCCGCGCGAACAGCGCCTGTTCGAGCCAGACAGCCAAGGTCGACGCGATCACCCTCAACAAGAGCGGCAGCTCGGGCAACCCGATCCGCTACTGGGCCCAGCCGGGGGAGAAACCGGTCTTCGACTTCTCGCGGATGACGGACAACTGCCGCATCAAGGGCTTCGACGTCACCGGCAGCTGGATCCACCTCAAAGGACTGGAAGTCAAGGGCGTCCCCCAGAACAACAACCGCAACGCTGAATCCTGGGGGATCTGGGTCTCCGGCAGCAACGACGTCTTCGAGCAGATCAACACCCACCACCACATGGGTACCGGCCTGTTCATCAGCGGCGGGGGCGGCAACCTCGTCCTCAACTCCGACGCGCATGACAACTACGACCTGCGGAGCAACGACGGGCCCGGCGAGAACGCCGACGGGTTCGGTTCGCACTACACGCCAGCCGGCCGGCCCACGAATGTGTTCCGGGGTTGCCGATCGTGGTGGAACGCCGATGACGGTTTCGACCTCATCTCCACCCACTCTTCCGTGATCATCGAGAACTCGTGGGCCTGGCGCAACGGGTACGTGCCGGGGACGACGACGTCCGCCGGCAACGGGGCGGGCTTCAAGTCCGGCGGCTTCGGGGGCGACTACGAGGCCAACGCGCCGAAGCACACCGTCCGCTCCTCGGTGGCGTTCCTCAACAAGGCAGCCGGCTTCTACGCCAACCACCACCCGGTGGCCAACGACTACCTCAACAACACCGGCTACGGAAACCACCCCAACTTCAACATGCTGGGAATCGACTCGCGCGGTGCCGCCGTCGGCCGGGGCACCCTGCGCAACAACATCGCCTACACGGGAACGGCGACGTCGAACATGAGCGGCACGAACGCCGCGTACAACTCCTGGAACCTCGGCATCCCCCTGTCGGACTCCCAGTTCCGGAGTGTGTCGACGTCCGACTGGGACGCGCCCCGCCAGGCCGACGGGACCCTGCCCGTGCTGCCCCACCTACGTCTCGCGGCGAACAGTGCCCTGATCGACAAGGGCACCGACGTGGGACTGCCCTTCAGCGGAAGTGCGCCGGATCTCGGCGCCTTCGAGAACGACGGAAGGTGACCCCGTGAAGCAGAGATCGCATGTCGTCTCGAAGTACTGGAAGTCGGCCGCCGCCGCGCTGTTGTCCGTGGTGTTGGCGGCGCCCCTCTCGGCTGGCACCGCCGCGGCGGAGACACCCGCGCCGCAGAGACAGGCAACGGAGCTCCAGGACCAGCGGGCGGCTGCTGGGCCGGTGGCGGATCGCGGCCTCGAGTACCTGGTGTCCGACTACCGGACGCGCACTCCTACGAAGTACACGGCTGACTCCTGGAAGCCCTTCGCAAAGGCGTTGACCGCCGCGGCCGAGGTCGCCGACGACTCCTCGGCCACCGCGTCGGATGTCGCCGACGCGAAGACGGCACTGATGACCGCCGCCGCCGATCTGCAGGCCGCCGACGAGGGGACGTTCCAGACCGTCACGAACAACACCTTCTGGAACGACACCAGCGGCAACCCCATTTATTCGCAGGGCGGTGGGGTCTTCAAGTTCGGTGACACCTACTACTGGTACGGCGTGCACTACACCGGCGCCGAGCTCTACCGGGCCAATCCGACGAAGAAGTACGACGGCAACGTCAGCTTCGTCTCGGTCCCCGTGTACTCCTCGAAGGACCTGGTGAACTGGAAGTTCGAGAACAACGTCGCGACGCGCTCGACCAGGATCCAGAACGGCGCCACCCTCGGTCAGGCAGGGTGGGTCGGGCGCCTCGGGGTCTCGTACAACGAGAACACCGGCAAGTACGTGCTCGCCACCCAGGCCTATGTCGGAGGCGGGCACGGGGTCCTGTTGCTCCAGGGTGACTCCCCCACCGACACCTTCGACTACGGCTACTTCCAGACCCAGATCACCAACTCGCCCACGACCGGCACCGGAGATCAGACCGTCTTCACCGACGACGACGGCAAGGACTACCTGATCTTCTCCAACCGCGAGGGACGGTCGCGCGGCTTCGTGGCCAAGTTCAGGGAGTCCGACTCGCTGCGGATCGAGCCGGCCGTGCAGATCCGCAGCGGTGCCGGTCGCGAGGGCAACGCGATGTTCAGGCTCGACGGCAGGTACTACCACGCGGCGTCGGACCTCCACGGCTGGAACACCTCTGTCAACTACGTCAATGAGTCGACCGGCAGCAACGTCCAGGGCTCGTACAGCAGCGAATACGTCCTTGCCGGCACCGAGATGGACTACAGCCACGTGACCCAGACCGGGTTCTTCGTGACGGTCAAGGGCACCAAGCAGAACACGGTGCTCTACGCCGGCGACCGCTGGGCCGACTTCGCCTGGAACGGCATCGGGTACAACCAGTGGGTGCCGATCACCAAGACCGGCGCACGGCCGCAGTTCCACTCGGTGGGCCAGTGGCAGTTCAACGCCACGACCGGGGAGTGGCGCGTCGGGCCGGCGAACAACTACATCCTCAACCCGGACATCCAGGCTGACCGCGTCATCGTCTCCAGTGTTCGGGGATGGCGGAACCTCGGCGGTTCGGTGACCAACGTCAACGGTGGCGTGAACGGGTCTCGCTTCGCCCTCCAGGTGAGCAACAGCGGCGGCGTCGAGCAGCGGATCGAGTCGGTGCCCGCAGGCACCTACGCCCTGTCACTGCACGCTCGGGGCAGCGCCGGACAGGTCGTGATCACCGGCACCGACGGCAGCCAACGCGCCCTCGGCATCCCGTCGTCGAGCGGCTGGGCCAAACGCGAGATCACCGGTATCGAACTGCCCGGCGGGGCCGCCACCGTCACCGTGCGGGCGTCGGGTTCGGGCGGCGTCACCGTCGACCAGCTCTCACTCGTCAAGACCTCTGCCGGCACCCCACCGCCTCCGGGGCGTTACGAGGCGGAGACAGCTCCGGCGCAGTGCCAGGGCACGATCGACTCGAACCAGGCGGGCTATTCCGGTAGCGGGTTCTGCAACGGAAATGCTGCCGCGGGGGCCTTCGCGGAGTTCACCGTGAACTCGGAGACCGCCCGAACAGTGACGCTGGGGATCCGGTTCGCCAATGGCGCCACCAGCGGTGCGAGGCCGGCGAACCTGGTCGTCAACGGATCCACGGTGGGGACGGTTTCGTTCGAGGCCACCGGTGCGTGGACGACGTGGACGACCAAGACCGTGACCGTCTCGCTGAACGCCGGCAGCAACACCATCCGGTTGGATCCGACCACGGCAGCCGGACTGCCCAACGTCGACTACCTCGATGTCGGTGCCGCGGCCGGCTGACATCCCGTGCTCTGCCGGTCTTCTGGACCGGCAGAGCGTACGGAACAGCCCATGCCGCACGTACGTCACATCGTCAGGAGAAGGACATGAGCAGCAAGCGTCTGCCCCGCGCCATCGCGGTCACGACGACGTTGGTCACCATGGTACTCATGGTGCCCGAGCAGGCCCACGCGACCTTCGGAACCGCGGACATCAAGCCGATCGAGAGCAATATCGCCGCCAAGCCCTGGGCCTCGGCGACGGCCGCCACCGGCTCGTCCAACGCCCGTCTGGCCACCGACGGCGACCCGGCGACGTCCTGGCACCCGGATCGTGCCGGCGTCCGTCAGTGGCTCACCGTCGACCTCGGTGGCACCTACGACAACCTGCGCAAGGTCACGGTGCTATTCCCGGACCGTGGAGTGGCCCACCGGTACGTCATCGAGGCCTCGTCCGACGGTCGCCGGTGGAAGACCATCGCCGACAGGTCCCACGACCGAGCCGTGTCGCGAGGGGAAGTACACCTGTTCACCCGGCCGGGCACGCGCTTCGTCCGGCTGACGTTCACAGGTGGCCCTGCCCAGGCCCGGGCAGGTGTCAGCGAGCTCCAGGTCTTCAACTACCTGCGCGACGACCTCACCCTCGGCGCCGATCTGTCCTGGATAGACGACGTCCAGGACCAGCAGTACTGGGTCGACCCCGTGGCCGAGAACCGCGGCGCCGGGCCACACCTGCTCGACGTGGCCAAGGACCGTGGCATCGAGTACAGCCGGTTACGGATATTCAACGAGCCGCGCAGCGAGAGCACCGGCCGACCGACGCCGGTACCGCGCCAGGGCCCGGAGCGCTCATTGGCCTCAGCCAAGTGGATCAAGCAGCGGGGCATGGGCCTGGGGATCGACTTCCACTACGCGGACTCGTGGGCGGATCCGAGCAAGCAACCAAAACCACGCGCCTGGGCCGAGCTGGAGTTCGCGGACCTGTCCCAGAAGGTGTACGACTTCACCGCCGGCTATCTGAAGCGGTTGATCCGGCAGGGCACCACGCCGGAGAAGGTGGCCGTCGGCAACGAGATCATCAATGGCTTCATGTACGGCAGCGAGGCGGCCCGCATCGGCACGACGAACCCGCCGTACTTCGTCGACCAGGCCGACATCTACCAGTCCCAGCCCGGTGGTGGCCTGCTGTGGAAGTACTGGCGGTCGACCGACCCGGTGGAGCGGCAGCTCTACGACCAGTCGTGGGACCGGTTCACCACACTGGCCGCGGCCGGGATCAAGGCCGTCCGGGACGCCTCACCGACATCCAAGGTCGAGATACACGTGATCGTCGACAGGGACAAGCTCGCCAGAACCATGGAGTTCTGGCACCAGTTCCTCACCCGGGTGAAGGCGAAGGGCCAGAACCCCGATGTCCTGGCCCTCTCGTACTACCCGGAATGGCACGGTACGCCCGAGGCGCTGGATCTCAACCTGAACACCATGGCCACCACCTACCCCGGCTACGAAATCGACATCGCGGAAACCGCCTACCCCGCGTCGGGCGGCGACGGCTCACCGTTGCCCAACTCGCCGTACTCGCGGACCGTTCAGGGGCAGGCGGACGCGATCCGGAGGGTGTTCCAAGCCGCCAACGACGTGGTCGGCAACCGGGGTTCAGGGGCGCTGGTGTGGGAGCCGGCCGGTTACCAGCCGATGTTCCGGGCCGTGCCCGGACTGGCGAACACATGGGAGCCGCACGCGTCCATCAACGTCTTCAACGCCAGCCGCGCCAAGCACATCCTCCAGGACACCGTCCACACCTCCACCGTGGTGGGAGCCGCCCCGAAGCTGCCCTCCTCCGTCCGCATGCTCACCACCGCCACCAACAAGATCACCGATGTCCCGGTCCGCTGGCAGCCGTTGCCACCCGGCGCGACCGACAGGCCCGGTGAGGTGACAGTCACCGGGACGACCGGCACAGGACCGGTCACGGCGGTCATCGACGTCATGCCCGGACACGGCGAACACGACGTGACCACCTCATAGCCTGCCCGGAAGAACCAGGCCGTGTTCGACCGGAACGGGCCGCCCTCGTCCCCGCATCCGGTGGGCCCGACCCGCCGCACGCCCGCTCGCGCCGCCCCTCGCGGGTGACAGGAGCACCCACACCCGCTGTTGCGCCGTGCACCCCGTCGACCCTGTCGGCCTCCGCCGCCAGTGGGACGCACCCGGCAACGGGACCAGCCGAACGCCGAACCCCCCACCCATCCCCGCACCCAAGGAGTCACCATGACCCTGCGACGACGTACCTTCCTCGCCATGAGCGCGGCAGGAGCGACGGGCGTGGGCCTGTCCCTGCTGGGGGCAGGACAGGCACCGGCCGCCGCCGGACCGCTGGACACCGCGCCGACCACGCCCTTCGCGGTCGGCGTGCGCCGGTACAACTGGACCCGCGGCGGTCGCCCGTGCACCACCTATGTCTACTACCCGGCCACCGGCACGGCCGGCGGCAGCCCGGTGACGGACGCCCCGGTCGCAAGCGGGGTCTTCCCCGTATACAACTTCACCCACGGCTACGGAAGCAGCCCGCAGAACTCCCTGTTCATCATCCGGGCCCTGGCCTCGGCGGGCTTCGTCGTCCCCGCCCCGCACTTCAACCACAACTTCACCGACGTCAACAACGGCAACACCTCCAAGGACGTCTCGCAGATCCTCACCAACACCCTCGCGCTCAACGCGAGCGGACCGCTGGCCGGGCACCTCAACACCGGCATAGGCGTCGGCGTCTCGGGCCACTCCCTGGGCGGCATGGTCACCCACGGTCTGCTGACCTCCTGGCCCGACAGCCGGATCGTCTCCGCCAACCCGCAGTCCTGCGTGGACATGGGCAACCCCGCCGCCTCGGTCTCGGCCAAGGTCCTGTTCGTCCACGGCGACCGGGACTCGACCACGTCGTACTCCTCGGCCCGGCAGGCGTACACGGAGATCACCTGGCCCAAGGCGTTCCTCACCTTCGTCGGCGGCAGCCACACCAGCTTCTGGAGCGACCAGCGCTTCCCGAGGACCGTCGTCGACTGGGCCCGCTGGACCATGTACGGCGACACCGCCGCACGGGACCGCCTCCCCGCTGACGCGTCCGGGTCCAACACCAGGTGGGAAGCCCAGCTGGGCGACTCCCCAGGTGGCCCGGGCCTCTACACTCTGCTGGCCCAGCACAGCGGCAAGGCCGCCGAGATCAACGGGGCCTCCACCGCCGCCGGCGCACAACTCGTCCAACGGACCACCAGCAGCCGCCCCAACCAGCAGTTCGAGTTCGTCGACGCCGGTAACGGCCACGTCCGCGTCAAGGCACTGCACAGTGGCCTGTTCCTCCAGCCCACCGGCAGCGCGACCGGCGCGGATGTCGTCCAGCAGGCCGACACCGGCGCCACCAGCCAGCAGTGGCGCGTGGTCGATCACGGTGGTGGTGTGATCAGCCTCGTCAACCGGGAGTCCGGCCTGGCCATGGATGTCTGGGAGTACTCCACCGCCGACGGCGCCCGCATCTCCCAATACACCTACAGCGGCAACCCCAACCAGCGCTTCACTCGCCGCCGCGTCTGACCGGCGAGGCGAGCGGGCAGGCGCGCTCGCGGAGCAACTCGCGGTGCCGGCCTCCTCGTTGCACATATGCCTGACTCCGTCGACGCCGTACTGGGCGCGCCGGTGGAGCCAGGCGGCAACGCCATGCGCGCCGCCCGGGCCACCGCCCCGCAACCCGGAGACCGCGCCCTGATCCTGGGCCTCCGCGCCGCCGGTACGGAAGTCCATCTCATGGGCCGCACTCAACGCTCGCTCGGCTTCGCCCGCGAGCTGGGCTTCGCGCACGTATGGACGGAGGAATTCGTTGCGGACCTGCCGTTCGACGCAGTCGTCGACGCATCGAACGCCACCACCTACCCGACCTGGCACTGGACTTGGTCGAGCCGGCCGGCCGCGTCGTGTACGTGGGGCTGGCCGGGGAACCCAGCAGCATCGACACCCGCACGCTGGCACTGAAGGACGTGACGGCGGTCTGCATCCTGTCGGTCTCCCCGGCCTCGACGACACCATCCGGGCCTATGCCGTCGGATCGGCCGACGCCAGGCCGCTCGTCGCCGCGACCGCAGGCCTGGAACAGGCCGGTCCCGTACTCGCCGGTGAACGTCCTGCCGACGCCGGGCCGGGCCCAAGAGGTCCATGCCGACCCGCGGCTGGGCTGAGGAGGCGAGGACCAGGCCGTCGGGTGCCGGGAACCGTCACCTCACCCAGGGTGACGGCCGCGTCCTCGGCGAGCACCCGCACGTCCCAGCGGTGCAGTTCCAGCTCGTCCCCAGCCGCGTGCCGCCCAGAGCCGACGATGCCCCTCAGTGCTGCGGGCACATGGACGAGGACCCGCTCCCGAGGCGACCTGCGTCGACCTGGCGCGTGGTGGCGGCAGGCCACCGGCCGAAGCACGGGTGATCGTACCCGGCGTGGACGGTGGCGCCGTCGGCTGTGACCCCACGGCCCGTCTCGTGGCCGCGGCCGTCCCGTCGCGCCATCTCGTCACGGCGTCGTGCCGGCGCCGTCGCCGAGGACGTCCACTCGCCGGCCGCGCAGGGAGCTGACCCCAAGATGGCCACACCGATCCGCCTGCTGTGCTCGTGCGGCAATGAGTGTGTTGGCCAGGAGCATGGCGATGGTCATCGGGCCCACGCCGCCGGGGACGGGAGTGACGAAGGCCGCGGTGCCGACGACCGCGTCGGTGTCCACGTCCCCGCGCAGCCCCGCCGTGGAGCGGTGGATGCCGACGTCGATCACGGTGGCGCCGGGCTTGACAGCGTCGCTGCCGATGAGACCCGGGATGCCGGCCGCCACGACCAGGACGTCGGCGCGGCGGCACACGGCGGCCAGGCCGCGGGTGCGTGAGTGGCAGATCGTGACGGTCGCGTTCCTCTCCAGCAGCAGCTGGCCCATCGGCTTACCGACCAAGGTGCTGCGGCCGACGACGACGGCTTCGGCCCCCTCGAGAGGAATCCGGTGGGCGTCGAGCAGGGCCATCACCCCAGAGGGAGTGCAGGGTCGCAGGCCGGGGCTGCCCTGGACGAGCAGTCCGGCGTTCACGGTGGTCAGGCCGTCGACGTCCTTGTGCGCCGGGACGCGCGCGAGCAGGGCGGCGGCGTCCAGGTGGGCCGGTGTCGGCAGCTGCAGGAGGATCCCTGAGACCGCAGGGTCGGCCGCCAGTTCGTCGATGAGCGCGGCAGCGTCATCCTGAGTCGTCTCGGCTGGAAGATGCCGGTGCAGGTCGGTCATGCCGGCCGCGGTACAGGCGCGGCGCTTGTTCCGGACGTACACCTCGCTCGCCGGGTCGTCGCCTATGAGGACGGTGGCCAGGCCGGGCGCATTCCCCCCGGCGTCCACGAGTGCGGCAACGCCGGAGGCGACGTCGGAACGGACCTGCCGGGCAACGGTGGTGCCGTCGATGAGCTGCGCGGTCACAAGAATCCCTTGGAAGACGATTCAGAAGACGATGGTGGAGTTGCCATGGATGGCGAGCCGGTCCTCCAGGTGCGCGCGCACGGCGCGCGAGAGAACGGCGCGCTCGACATCGGCGCCGAGGCGTACGAGGTCGGCGGTGGTGTGGCGGTGATCGACCCGGACGACGTCCTGGTCGATGATCGGGCCCTCGTCCAGATCGGCGGTGACGTAGTGGGCGGTCGCACCGACCAGTTTCACACCGCGGTCCTTGGCCTTCTGATACGGGCCGGCCCCGATGAAGGCGGGCAGGAAGCTGTGGTGGATGTTGATCAGCGGACAGCCGACCGCTTCGAGGAAGGAGGGCGTGATGATCTGCATGTACCGCGCCAGCACGACGAGGTCGACGTTGCCGCGCAGCAGGTCGAGGATGCGGCTCTCGGCTTCGGCGCGGTTGTCCCGGGTGGCGGGGACGTGGATGTAAGGCACCCCGAAGGGCCGGACCTCGTCGGCGAGGTCGGGGTGGTTGGACACGACCATGACCACGTTCATGTCCAGTTGGCCGCGACGGTGACGCCAGAGCAGGTCGAGCACGCAGTGGTCGGTCTTGGACACCATGATGGCCACCCGTTTGGGCCGGGCGGCCTCGGTGAGGCGGTGAGTAATGCCCCAGCGCTGAGCGACGCCGGTTTCGAATGCACGGTCCAATTCGTCCCGGGCCGCGGACAGGCCGGGCAGATGGAACCCGGTGCGCTGGAAGAAGGTGCCGCCGACCGCAGTCGTCGAGAACTGGTCCAGGCTCGTGATGTTCGCACCGGCCTCGGCGAGGAACGTGCTCACTGCCGAGACCACGCCCGGCCGGTCGGGGCACTGGATCAGCAGACGCCCGTGGTCGGCTCGGTCCTCGGGGATCCCGCCCTCAGGCGAAGTGCTCCCTTGGGGCGTGGTGGGCGCGGACGCGGTTCGTGCGGACGTGGTGGGTGCGGTCATGGCGACTCCGGTTTGATGGGCGGGGTGGGTACGCGCCGGCGCATTGCTGGTCGCGGCGCCGGTCATGTCAGGTCCGAGAGAAGACGCCGGCGCCACGCCTCGGTCGGCGCGAGATCGTTGAAGGTGAAGACGTGGAACCCGGCGACGGCGTCGGCCTCCCCGAGGTGGGGCGCGAGCCCCGAGAGCAAGGCGTCCGGCCGATAGCCGCCGGGGAGGAAGAAGCGCCGGAGCAGGGTCTGCTGCTTCTTCAGGAACCTCGCCGACTCCCCGAGGCCCAGTCCGCCCGCGACGCGCAAAAGCTTCTGCCGGTGGACGGCACCGGGGAGGCCGACGTGGACCGGCAGCTTGATGTCGTAGGCGCGAACCCGTTGGATCCACGCCAGGATGGCTCGGGAATCGAAGACGATCTGCGTCGTGATGTGCGTGGCGAGCGGCGCCTTGTCCGCCAGCGCCTGCATCAGCACCTGCTCCGATACGACCGGATGGCCCTCGGGGTGACCGCCGATCCCAATGTCGGTGAACGTGTGGTCCAGTTCGTGCACCGCCCGTAGCAGCGCCAGAGCGTCGGGGAACGCTGTCGTCGTGTCGGTACGGTCGCCTCCGACCACGAACACGCCGGTGATACCGGCGTCGCGGCACCTGCCGACGAGACCGGCCAGGTGCTGGTGGTCCCTCACTTGCTGGGCCGACAGGTGCGGTGACACGGCATAACCGTGGCCCGCGAGCGCGACCGCCAGGTCGATGGTCGCGTCCTGTCCCTTGGCCGGTGAGGCGGTCACGGTGAGCGGGACGTCGGTCGGGACGTGGTCGCGGACGGCCTGCTCGGTCTTGGCGAACGGGATGACCTCGTAGCCGAGACCCCGCACGGCCCGGACCAGGTCAGCCCGCACGATCACATCGTGCCGGGAGTGGAGTCGGTTCACGGTCGGCCTCTCGGATGGGCGGGTGGAGTGGTCCGGCACGTCAGTGCTGAGCCGGCGGCCGGGTCCGTACCGTGGCCCGGATGGTGGTCTGCACGTGGTGGGGTTCGTTGAGTGGCCGGCCGGCTCCGCCGTCGGGCTCGCCCCACAGAACCTCGACGCGGTCGCCGTCGGTCAAGGACTCGTCGAGGATGGCGATGGTCACCACGCGCCCGACGTTGACGGTGTAGCCACCCCACGTGGACAGGCCCACGAGGCGATCGCCCTGCAGCACGCTGTCCAGGTAGATCGTGGCGGGGTTCAGGTTGGGCAGGCTGAGCAGCTTGGGTCGGGGACCGTCTCCGAAGAAGCCGGCCCGGACCACCTCCATGACGTCGTCGGTGTCCCACTCCAGCCAGCGCTTGAGGCGCTTGGGTCCCTTGGCCGCCTGCTCGAGGGCTGTGCGGCCGATGAAGTCGTGGTCGAGCTTGACGATGGAGCCGTAGCCCAGCTCCCAGGGGTAGAAGTAGTAGTCCTGGATGTCGTCCGAGACGTAACTGCCCTCGATGGTGATCATGCCCTCCATCCCGAAACCGGGCAGGTGCTGCCGGTAGGCGGCCGTCTCCGGGGAGTTGTAGACGGCGGACGGGACGGCGGGGATCCACCCGGACTCGACCGTCGAGGACAGGTAGGACACGGCCCCGCCCTGGCGCAGGCCGCTCTGCGCGCCGGCGTACAACAGCGTCTCCAGGACGCGGGGGCCATGCTCCACCGGGCCGAAGAGCTCCAGGCCGGTGTACTCCTCGCCCGGCACGCCCGCCATCGTGTGGTTCAGGGCGCGGACCGGGGTCCCCACGATCTCGAAGGAGCCCATGCGGAAGAACGGGATGCGGTCGATCGGGCCGCCGACGGCGCGTTCCAGGATCTCCTGGGTGCGAGGGCCGTTGAGCTGGTACCGGTAGTGCTGTCGGCGGCCCAGCGGGTTGTGGACCGACGCCGGGTCCACGCTGAACTCGACGTCGTAGTCGCCCTGTTGAGCTTGGAACTGCACCCAGTTGGCCGCCTGGGGGACACCGACCAGGCTCAGGTGGTCCTCCTCGAGGCCGAACAGGATGCAGTCGCCGATGTAGCGGCCGTCCGGCCCGACGGCGACGAACTGCTTGGCGCGGTCGCGGCCGAGGGTTGCCGGGCTGTTGACGCCGGTGTCGCTGATCAGGCGCTTCACGTCGGGCCCGGTGATGTGCACCTCGGTCATGTGGTGGGACTGGTCGAACAGGACGCAGGCGTTCTTCCAGGCCCACTGCTCGTTGTGCCAGGTCGTGTACTCCTGGGCGTAGGTGAACGGGTAGTGCGTGGCGGGATTGGTCCGCAGCATCGCCAGCGGGCCCCCGCTGCGATCGATGCGCTGCTGCAGGGTCTCGAGGTGCGGTTGGTCGGACACGGGGTGCCTCCTGGGTGGGTGGTGGTCGGCGGGGCGCCGGGGTCGCTGCGACGAGATGTCGGGCAGTGCGTCGCGCTGGCGTGTGCAGGCCGCCGTGGTGGGCACCGTTTCCTGACCGGAGACCCTCAAGGACGAGGTCCTGCAGCCGCACCCGCTCGCGGGAGTAGGCGACCAGCCGGGCGAAGTGGAGGACATCTCGTCGGCGGCCAGTCCTGCGACACTTCGCCGCTGACCTGTAGGACGATCCGCACGGCGTATCGGTCGGCCAAGGGCGCCGGCACGACGAATGGCCCGAACGGATCGGCGCGGCATGTAAGAGTTTCAGGCACCGGTCCGTCGCCGAACTGAGCGGCGGACAGCGACGTGAATGCTGTTTCCGGCGACGAAGCCGAGCGGCAGCTTCATCCCCCTCGGCGGCATCGTCGACCTGCTCCGCACCCCTGGGGAACTGGGCGGGTGCCGTGGCGTCGACCAGCACACCCGCGACTGCCTCCGCCGCGACGCGCTTCTCACCCAGGCGGCTGGCGGCGGTCCGCGCCGGTTCGCCGGGCTGGTCGGGAACACTGAGGAGCCGCATCCCGTGCTCGGCACAGGCGGCCGTCGGGGCGGCCCGGACGGTGTTGACGTCGTAGTTGTCGCCCCAAGTCCGGTACGGGATTCCCTCCGCGGGTGGACCGAAGGTTGCCAGGCGGTCCATATCCCAGCGCGGCCGTCCCGGCGGGCCGGCTGCGCGGCCGTTGTGACCCGCTCGCGTCAGCGGCGACCTGCGCGGGAGGCACAGGAGTCCCTTCGGATACCACCATCGTCGTCGTCTTCTCCTGGGGCGGGCTGCCGTGCGACTCTCGGCCGGGCGGCAGGAGGTGGGGTGGGGCCGCCGACGACGCGCCGGGCTTTCGGTGCCTGCTCGCCCCGCCGACGTCGTTGATAGTGACAACAGCCGCACCGATGCGGAATGGCCGAACCGGTATGCCACCAATCCACAGGACGGATGGCGAGCCACCGACATCCTCCTACTGAGCCGCCTACCGGACCCCAGCCGGCGGACCAGCGCCAAGCCGCGGTCCAGGTGCGTGTGAGGCGCCGACCCGCGACGAATGCGGCGCCGACCCGGTTGCGGCGGCGCTTCGGTGAGGACCTGCTCGCCCGCGTCGACCGCGCCTACGAGCTGATTGCCGTGCCGAGGAGCCCTGCGGAGCCGTGGAACGTCTCCGGGCAGAGGTGGAGCTCAGTGGTGACCCCCGCCTGTACCAACCGCTGCGCGTAGCTCATTGCCTCGTCCCGCAGGGGATCGAACTCGCACACTCGCCGCGTTCTACGGTGCGCGGACGGCGACGACAGAGCGCCGAACGGCAGGTCACCAAGGAGACCGCCACCGCATTCGGCGTGCCACGCGACGAGTGCCGCCCACCGGCACGCGCCGTCCTGACCGACCCGTAAGGGGCCCCACCGGAGTTCCGGTGGGGCCCCTGTGGCAGCTGCGCGCTCACATGCCTCTGCTCGGTGGCTCTCCGCCGTCCTCGCCACTCTTACCGTCCCCGAGGATTCCGATCCCACGACTCGGCTTGATACTCAGTCTCAGTACGATATACAGTCTTCCCATAAGACTTCAGCTCGAAGAGAAGAGCTTTCCCATGAGCAAGATCTGGTTCATCACTGGCTCGTCGCGTGGCTTCGGCCGTCAGTTCGCCCAGGCGGCCCTGGAGCGTGGCGACAAGGTCGCGGCCACCGCCCGCAACATCGACTCCCTGGCGGATCTGATGACCGCCCACGGTGAGGCGGTCCTGCCGCTGAAACTGGACGTCACCGACAAGGCCGCCGCGTTCGAGGCGGTCCAGCGGGCGCACGAGCACTTCGGTCGCCTGGACGTGATCGTCAACAACGCCGGACACGGACTGTTCGGTGCAGTCGAGGAGCTGACGGAACAGCAGGTCCGCGGTCAGATGGAGACCAACTTCTACGGCGCCCTGTGGGTCACCCAGGCCGCCCTGCCCCTCCTGCGCGCCCAGAACAGCGGCCACATCGTGCAGATCTCCACCGTCGGCGGCGTCACCTCCTTCCCCAACCTGGGCGGCTACAACGCCTCCAAGTGGGCCCTGGAGGGCCTGACCGAGGCCCTCGCCCAGGAGGTCGCCGGCTTCGGCATCAAGGTCACCCTCGTCGAGCCCGGCGGCTTCGAAACCGACTGGGCAGGCTCCTCCGCCACCTTTGCCACACCGCTGCCGGCCTACGACGACCTGCGCACCGCCGTCGCCGCCGCCTGGAGTGGAGTCGAGTCCGGCGACCCCGCCGCAACCGGCCCCGCCCTGCTGAAGATCGTCGACGCCGACAACCCGCCCCTGCGCGTCTTCTTCGGCACCGCCCCCCTCCACCTCGTCCCCCAGGTCTACGCCGAGCGCCTGAAGACCTGGCAGGAATGGGCCGACATCTCCACCCAGGCCCAGGGCAACGCCGCGTAACCCGTGCGACGGCCGCGCCGGTCACGCCCGCCGACCGCTCCCATGGCCCTGGGAGCGGTCGGCGGGCGTACGCACTTCCACAGCGAGCAACCGCACGCTCGCCGGTCGAGCTTTGTGAAGTAGCCACCTGTCCTCCGGCTTGGCAGCTCTCAACCGATGGTCAGGCAAGGGACGGTCGGCAATGCTCCGACCAGACCTCGACGCCGGGTGAGCCCGAGCAGCGGCCTGCCCGAGAACGAGACCATCCCCTCGTGCACCCCGCACTGCGGGACGGACGGGTTACTCAGGGCAGCGGCTTCGGGTTCCCGTCACTGATCTGCCCTCTTTCCCATGGCGTTGGCAGGAATGGTGTCGGCGAGGTACCAGTGGCGCGGTGGCTTGTACGGGGCCAGAGCCCCGGCTCGCCCACGGGCAGCGGATCGACGTCGGCGGGGCCGACGATTTTGACCTCAACCTGCCAGAGGGGCCGGCCGGCGGTGTGCAGCTTGTCGTGGGCGCTCTCGTCGGGGCTGGTCTGAGTGACGGCGGGGCTGAGTTCGGTCTGCCCGTAGAGGATGGAGAAGCGGGCGCCGAAGCGGCGCTCGGTCTCCTCAACGAGTTCTGGAGGCGCCCGGTCACCGCCGGACAGGACGGCGGAGCAGGCGCTGAGGTCATAGGAGTCGAACCAGGGGTGGTTCAGCAGGGCGGAGAGCATCGCCGGGACTCCGGCGAACGAGCACGAGGGTGCCGTTGACGGTGGCCACGCCGAGCACCGTCAGGTCGCAGCCGGCGGTGTGGACCAGTGGCAGCGCGCTGCCCCAGACCCCGTTCCGGGTGAATCCGGCGCGGGCGGCCACGAAGGCGGCATTGGTGACGAGGCCACGGTGGTGCAGGACGGCGCCCTTGGGGGTCCCGGTCGTCCCGGAGGTGTACTGGATCTGCGCCGCCGCACCGGGGCCTACCCGCGGCAGGGGCCTGAGGGCGGTGCCGCGGACCTCGGCGAGCCAGCCGGTGAAGCAGACCCGCTCGCGCAGTCGGGGAAGACCCGGCAGTATCCGTTCCACCGCCGCCGCCATGTCCGTCTCACGGAAGGAGTCTGTGAGCAGCAGCCCCACGGCGCCGGACTGGGAGAGCGGCGATGCGCTAGGCGACGCGTTCCGCCGCACGCCCCAGCGCATCACGGAACCATCGGTGGCCGGGATCGTCGCTCATGGTCGGGTGCCATCGCAGCGACAGGTTGAGAGGTCCGATGTCCACCGGGCTCGGCAGTATCCGCACGGGCGCCACGGGTGCCAGGCGTCGCGCGAGTTTCTCCTGGAGGAAGGCGACGCGGTTGCTGCCGGCGAGCAGGAACGGGACCGAGAGGAAGCTGTCGGTCACCACCTCCACGTGCGGCTCAATGCCGTTCGACCGCAGGTGGCGCAGCGCCGGGAAGCTGGCCGGGTCGGAGTGGGTGAACTGGCTCACCCACGGCAGGAGGGCGAGTTCGGCCAGGGTCGGCTCGCTGCTGATCACGGTGTTGCTGTCGGCCACGACGCACACCCAGCGGTCGCGCAGCAGGAGCCGGCCGGGATAGCCCTGCACCAGCTCGTGCGGCAGGACCACCCCGTCGGTGTGACGGATCAGGGCGTCGGCGTCGAGGTGGGAGCTGGTGGTGAGGGGGCGAAGGTCGAGTCCGGCGCCGGGGGCCTCCTCGCCCAGAATCCGGTTGAGTTCCTCGAACAGGATGGCGACGGTGTAGTCGGAGAGCGCGAGGGAGAACTGCCGGTTGGTCGTCGCGGGGTCGAAGTCGTCGCCGAACACGCGCTCCAGCGCTTCGGTGGCCGACTCGATCCGTGACAGCAGGCTGGCGGCCAGCGGCGTGAGCTCGTAGTCCCGGCCCACCCGGATCAGCAGCTGGTCGCCGAACCGGCGACGAAGGCGGGCCAGCACCGCGCTGGTGGCGGGCTGGCTCAGGCCGAGGGACTCACCGGCCCGGGTGACGTTGCGCTCGACCAGCAGGGCACGCAGCACGGGCAGGGTCGCCACGTCCTGGTTGCGCAGTATCCGGCCTGACGGCTCTGGGGTGCGTCCACCTGCCGTCGGGCTTGGAGTCGAGTTGTACGTCACCGCGGTGTCCTCCCCCGGCTTCTGTTACAGGCGCGGCTCGGCGAGCCCACCAGCACAGCAGTGCGGCTCCGAGGCCTTCGCCGAACGACCCGCACCGGCCGGTCGATGCCGAGCATCCGTTCCGTCGATGGGTCGCATACAAGGCTGAGCATATCCCAGGCCTCGTGGCCCGGTTCACAATCAGATCATCCTCCGGCCGGCCCGTCCTCCGGGCTCCTTGTCGTCCGCCGGAACGGCCGGACAGACCCATGGCGAAAGGTGATCCATGACTTTCCACCGTCCAGGTGTCGTGCGTCCCGCACGACCCAGCGTCACCGAAACGGAAACGTGACCCATGACTGAGACCGCCCCTGTCACGCGCGCTCCGGAACACCCGGTCGACCCGGCGACCGGACTGCGCGCGGGAACCTTCGCGCTCGGTACCTTCGCCGGCGAGACGCGTGCCTTCCCGGCCCTCGTGACCGCCGACGGCATGGTCACCGACCTGTCTGGCCGGTTCCACGACCTGCACGAGGTCTTCGCCGACTGGACGACGAACCTCCAGTTCCTCGAGGAGGTGTGGATCGACTCCTCCCGACCGACGCGGCCGTTGGCGGAGCTGCGTGCGCTGCCGCCGCTCAGCCATCCCAACCTCCTGGGCGCCGGCGCCAACTACAAGACGCATTCGGCGCAGATGCTGACGAAGAACGCCTTCAACCAGCACAACCGCCGAGCGGGCGAGACCGACGAGGAGTTCTTCCAGCGCAATCTCGCGTTCATGGAGCGCCGGTCGCGAGAGGGGATTCCCTTCGCCTGGGTCGGGATGCACTCCTCGCTCGTGGGGGCGACCGACGACGTCGTGCTGCCGGCCCTGGGCGACGAGCCCGACTGGGAGCTCGAACTCGGGGTCGTCGTCGGCGGCACCGGTCGGTTCCTCACCCCCGACGAGGCGACAGGGCTGATCGCCGGCTACACGATCGTCAACGACCTAGGCACAGTCGACCAGTTCCGCCGCACCGACATCCCTTGGGGCTTCGACTGGATGGGCAAGCACCAGCCTGCGTTCAAGCCGGCGGGGCCGTTCGTCGTGCCCGCACAGTTCTTCACGCTCGACGACACCATCCGGACCACATTGAAGGTCAACGGCCAGGTCATGCAGGACTGGCCGACCGGCGACATGATCTTCGACCCGGCCCAGTTCGTGGCGTACGCCTCCGAGCACGTCCGGCTGACGCCCGGGGACATCATCTTCATGGGCTCTCCGCCCGGGAACGGCAAGCACCACGGTCGCTTCCTGCACGACGGCGACGTCATCGACAGTGAGATCACCTACCTCGGACGGCAGCGCAACCGCTGCGTCGCCGAGGTCCTGCAGGGCCGCAAGCCCCACTTCGGCCGCTTCCCGACCGACTGAGCTCGGCCGACCGACTTGGTCGGCCCCACCCAGGTGTTTCTGATCCACCGGAGAGCGAGGCGCACCATGTCGTCCACCGCCGAGACACATACTGAACCGGACTGGTACCCGGAGGAGGACCGAGGGGCCGATCCCGCGGTGGCGGCCTCTGCTCACCCGAGCGGTACGCCGAGTACACCCGTCTGCGCCGCGAGTGCCCGGTCGCCTGCAGCGACACCTCCGAAACGCACGCGACCCGGGCCCGCGTCCCTGGACAGGTTGATCGGCTGGGACAACGGCTGGGATCAGCGCTCCGAGCCGGCTCGGACGGATGAGGTGGTGGCGCCGTGAGCGTACCCACCGTCGATGTGCACGCCCATGCGGGCGTACCGGCCGTCGACGCGCTGATCGAGGGGCAGCCAGGTCTGGCACGGCAGCGGGAGATCGACGCGGCCACCCTCGGCCGGGCGTCGCTGGCGGTGAACCTGAAGCAGATCGCCGAGCTCGGGCCGAAGCTGGTCGACCTCGACCTGCGGCTGGCCGCGATGGACGCCGCGCGTGTGCAGGTGCAGGCGGTCAGCGCGGTACCGCTGCCGCATGCGTGGGCCGACCGGGAGCTGGCCTCCCGCATCGTCGCGGTGGGCAACGAGGGCATCGCCGCGTTGTGCGCGAAGGAACCGACTCGGCTGCTTTCGATCGGAGCCGTAGCGCTGCAGCACCCCGACCTGGCGGTCGGGCAGCTCGTGTCAGCGGTCCGCGACCTCGGTATGCGGGGCGTGCAGATCTCGACCTCCGCCGGCCCGGGCCGGGAACTCGACGACCCGTCGCTGGCCGACTTCTGGGCCGCCGCCGAGGAACTGGGCGCCGCCGTTCTCATCCACCCCTGGGGGTGCACCCTCGGCGAGCGGCTGAATGCCTACTACCTGTTCAACAGCGTGGGCAACCCGACCGAAACCGCTCTCGCGCTGTCCCGGATCATGTTCTCCGGACTGCTCGAGCGGCACCCGCGGCTGAAGATCTGGTCCGCGCACGGCGGTGGCTACCTGGCCGGATATATGGTCCGCGCCGACCACGCCTGGGCGGCCCGCTCCGACGCGCACACCACTGCCGAGCCGCCGTCCGCGCTGCTGCGCCGCACCTTCGTCGACTCACTGGTCTACACCACTGAGCAGCTGCGGCACCTGGTCGGCTCGATGGGCGCGAGTCAGGTGACCCTCGGCAGCGACTACCCCTTCGACATGGGCGTGGTCGACCCGGTCGACCGACTGGAGGCGGCCGACTTCGACCAGGCCACGACCGACGCCATCCGCGGTGGCAACGCCGCCCGCCTCCTGGGTCCGATCCCGACGGTGGGAACCGCGCACCCATGACGAAGCCCCGATGACCTTGCTGCCGATCCCTGATCGGAACTCCACGGAGGAAGACCTGTGACCACGTTCGACCGCTCCGATCCCGAAGGGGCCATCGCGGCCGCGGCCAAGCGCGTCTCGAACTGTGGCCGCTGGGGCGCCGATGACGTCCTCGGCACGCTGAACTTCCTCGACGAGGCCAAACGGGCACAGGGCGCACGGCTGGCCCGCCGCGGCGTGAGCTTCTCGCTGGCACAGCGCTTCGACGCGGAAGGCCCGCAGAAGGGGTGGCGGCGGCGCACCAACCCGGTCCACACCATGCTCTCTTCCGGCCTGGACGCCGAATTCGGCCCGGCGGAGTTCCCGCACGGGCTCGGCGGCGCGGACGACGTGGTCTTCATGCCGCTGCAGGCCTCCACGCAGTGGGACGGCCTCGGCCACATCTTCGACCACGGCACGGCGTACAACGGACGCCGCGCCTCACAGGTGGTGACCAGCGAGGGAGACAGGCTGACCGGCATCGAGACCGTGGCCGACAGGATCGCCGGCCGGGGCGTGCTGCTCGACGTCGGCAGGGCGGTCGGAGCCGAGGGCGAGCTGCCGGACGGCTTCGCCGTCACCGTCGAACACCTCGAGGAGACCATCGCCGCGCAAGGTGAGACCGCCCGGGTCGGCCGCGGCGACCTGCTGCTGGTGCGCACCGGCCAGCTCACCCGGGCGCGGCGCGGCATCGCCGCAGGCGACGGCTGGGGCGACTACGCGGGCGGCCCCGCCCCCGGTCTGTCGTTCGCCACGGCCGACTGGCTGCACGCCTCCGAGATCGCCGGAATCGCCACCGACACCTGGGGCTTCGAGGTTCGCCCCAACGAGTTCGATGCCGCCTTCCAGCCGCTGCATCAGGTCGCCATCCCGCACATCGGCCTGTTCATCGGGGAGATGTGGGACCTCGACACCCTGGCCGCCGACTGCGCCGCAGACGCCGTCTACGAGTTCCTCCTCGTGGCCGCCCCCCTGCCCGTGACCGGCGCCGTCGGCGCACCGGTCAACCCCCTCGCCGTCAAATGACGGGTAAGGAGCCCACCGTGCCCGTGGTGCACGACGTCATCGTCGACCGACGTCCGTCGAACACCCTCACTCCGCCGCCCCTCCACCTCGCCGGTGCGGGTCGATGAAGTTCGCGACCTGGGAGTCCCAGGGCAGAACGTCTTCGGGTGTCGTCTCCGATGCAGGGCTGCACGCCCTCCCGGAGGGGACGAGGGTGCTCGACCTCGTACGTGCGGGGCTGCCGGCCGCGCTGGAGACCGGCGGCACGGCGCTGGAGACACGGGCCGTGCCGGTGGACGGCGTCCGGCTGCTGCCGCCGCTCGCCCCTCCCACCGTGCGGGACTTCGTGGCGTTCGAGGAGCACGTGGAGGGGGTGGTACGGAGCATGACCGACGGCGGAGTGATGCCGGAGTGGTACGAGGCACCCACCTTCTATTTCACCAACCCCTATGCCCTCGTCGGTGCCCATGACGACGTCGCCGTCCCGCCCGGCTCACAGCTGCTCGACTTCGAGCTCGAGGTCGCCGCAGTCGTCGGCAGGGGCGGCGCGTCGCTGAGTCCGGAGCAGGCCCGTGATGCCGTCTTCGGCTACACGGTGCTCAACGACTGGTCCGCGCGCGACCTGCAGCGCCGGGAGATGAAGGTCGGCCTGGGCCCGGCCAAGGGCAAGGACTTCGCCGGCACTCTGGGCCCGTGGCTGGTCACCGCCGACGAACTGGAGCCGTATCGGGACGACGAGGGCTTCCTGTCCCTCGAGATGCGGGTCTCCGTCAACGGCACCGAGATCGGGCGTGACCTGCTGTCCAACATGGGCTGGCCGTTCGAGGAGCTGGTCTCCTACGCATCCCGCGGCAGCGAGGTCCGCGCCGGGGACGTCCTCGGCTCGGGCACCTGCGGGAACGGCGGTTGCCTGGCCGAGCTGTGGGGCCTCCGTGGCCGTCCGGACCCGCCGCCACTGCGGCCCGGCGACGTCGTGGAGATGACCGTCGAGGGCATCGGCACCATCCGCAACCGGGTCGTCCCCGGCCTTCAGCTCCCGCCGGTCCGCGCCGCCCGGTCACGGCCACGGCCACGGCCACGGGCAAGGAAGCGGCTGTCGTGAGTGGGCGGTGAGCGCGAAGCCGCGCGCCGGTGAACGCACCGGACCGGGCGCCGTCATGCTCGCTGGCTCCCGTGGTCGGTCGGTCCGCATGTGCCGGGCACGGGGCCTAGTAGGGGCTGGAGAGAGCCTCCATCGCCCGCCCCCGCACCTTGTTCTGAGCGGCGATCGGCTCTCCCCGCTGCTGCATGCGGTCCAGTTCGACGCTGGTCTGAACCACCAGGCGAGCCCGCTCGAAGCGCCGTGTCACGAAGCGCTTGAACACGTCCTCGAGCGGGCCGCCGGCCGCGCATTCCTGACCGAGGACCACGCCGTCCTCGACCGCCATACCCCCGCCGGCACCGAGGTGGGCGGTGGTGGCGTGCGCGGCGTCGCCGATCAGCAGGACCCGGCCCCGGTACCAGGGCTCGGACACGAGCAGCCAGTCGTAGTCGTTGACGATGATCTTCGTGTCGTCCGTGAGCCGCGCCTCCAGCGCGCGCATCAGCGGTGCGGTGAAAGAGCGGAGGTTCTCCCGGACGATCTGGCGGGCCTGTGCCGCCTCGATCCGCGGGCGCTCCGGGAACTCGCGGCCGGTTGCGAGGTAGAGGCCGCCGTCCCGCTGCCGCCGGGTCACGCAGAGGTACTCCGACTCGTAGTGCCCGATCGGGCCGACGTCCGGTACCCCGTCGGCGACCCATCGGAACATCGTGAGGCCGGAGTAGGTCGGGGTCGCCTGGCCCCCCAGGATGAGCGAACGCGTCTTCGACCGGATGCCGTCCGCGCCGATGACCAGGTCGTACGACCGCTCCGACCCGTCGGTGAGGGAGGCGGTGACGGAGTCTTCCGTCTGCCGCAGCCCGGCGAGACCCACGCCGTTCCGGAGGCTCGCGCCGGCCTGCTCCGCGGCTCGCCGGAGGATGTTCGCCAGGACCGGCCGGTAGATGAGGATGCCGTGCGGCAGAGCGGACGTCGGTGCGGGAGGCATGGGCGGCGTGGACACCGGTTTCCCCGCCGCGTCGAAGTAGGCGAAGATGTCCTGCGGGGACACCGCCAGCCCCTCGTCCAGGCACTGTTCCAGGACTCCGATCTCGGCGAGACCGTCGACGGCCCGGTTGAGCAGTGAGATGGCGGCCCCGGCCGGACCGTCGGCCAGGTCGACCACGTCGCAGGAGATCCCGGTACGGGACAGGGCGGTCGCGGCGGTCAGGCCGGCGATGCCCCCGCCGACGATGAGCGCGTTCTGGATGCTGGTCAAGGCAGGACTCCCGAGTGCGTCAGGGCAGGTTGAGGAGATCGGTGCAGGGCGATGAGAGACGTCCGGGCCGAATGCCAACGAGCGTCGGTGAGCACCGGCAGGCCCGGCGGCTCCGGTGCGGATGCCCTGAACTCCCTTGGTGCAGCACCATCTTGTGGGTGGCCCGGGCCACGTCCAATACGCGGTTTCGTATCGCAGCCATGGACCGGATGAATACCCGGCCGCACGCCGTGTCCGCCCTTCGGGGCAGCTCGCGTCACGGGCCGGCATCAAAGGATCTGGTGTCCCCTCCGGTGCTGGTGGCGCTGCTCCGGGGAACGGTGCGTCACACGGGCCGGCGAGGTCGTCGGGCTCACCCACTCGGCCTCCGGCAATGCCCTGGCCGGGCTGCGGCCCCGGGTTCAGCGACGAGCTGCTGGTGGGCATGCTCCACCGGGCGGCCTCAGCTGCCACGAACTTTCGCCCACCTCCCACATGTCGAACGTCGCCGGACCATACGCTCCGCGGATAGTGCGCATACCGGTTCCGCTATTCCACAACGACGTCGCACCGCTCACGCTGTTACCACCGAATGTGGAGATCCCCTCTGTACGGCTGGTCTGCCTGGAGGGTTCCATGCTGAAAGGTGAGCGATGGCCAGCGTCGTCCAAGTGCTGTGCACTCCCCATGACCCGCTGCTCCCCGGCGTTGCCGCCGGCGGATCGGCGGCTCCCGAGCCGCTGCGGCGATCAATAGCCCATTTCGCGGAACTGCGGGCACGGCTCGCAGCCGCGCGGCCCGACGTGCTGGTGGTGGTTTCCGGGGACCACTTCAACCAGTGGTTCTACGACAACATGCCGACCTTCCTGATCGGCAAGGCGGTCCGAGCGCGTGGCCCGTTCCCGCACGAGCAGGAGCTGTTCGGCATCGGGTCCTACGACACCGCCCTGGAAGGGGACATCGCGCGGCACCTGCTGCGCGGTGGCTTCGAGCGCGGGATCGACTTCTCCTACAGCGATGACTTCCTGCTCGACCACGGGTTCACCGTCCCGTTGAGCTTCCTCAGACCCGAGCAGGACCTACCGGTCGTTCCGATCTTCACCAACGTGATGGCTCCGCCGGTGGCCACCGGGCGTCGCTTCTACGACCTCGGCGCCGCCATCGTCGAGATGGTGGAGGCGCACCCCGCCGACCTGCGGGTGGCGATCATCGCCAGCGGGCACCTGTCCAACGCGATCGGCAACCCGGCCATGGCACGGTTCCAGACCGAGCCGGAGACGGCGTGGGACAAACGGGTATGGGAGCAGATCACCGCCGGTGACACAGAGTCACTGATCAAGGAGACCACCTACGAGTCGCTGGCAGCGATCGGCAGCGGCACCCCTGGATTCCTCGACTTCCTCTTCGCGCTCGGCGCTGTGGGCGGAGTCACCCCGGACTACGCCGAGAAGGTAGCCAGCACCTTCGCCCCACCGACCGGTTTCCTGGCCTGGGGTGGCCATGCGTCCGCCCCCGCACCGGAGGTGGTGGCCCCATGAGCCGGTACGCCACCAACCGAGTGCTGTGGGAGGTCGCCGCCGACGGCGACCTGGCGAAGCAGCTGAAGGAAGTCCCGGAGGCCGCCCTCGCCGACCGCGACCTGACCGACCAAGAGCGCGAGGCGTTGGCCAGGACCGACATCCGCGAGTTGTTCCAGCTCGGTGTCCACCCCTTCCTGCTCTACAACTTCGCCCTCCGGCTGAACGGCGGCTTCTCCATGGAATGGATGGCGTCCTACCTGGAGCAGCTGAAGGGCCTGGAAGTCGGCGACGTGACGACCTGACCTCGTGACCAGGGCGGCGTATCGACGGCGAGACCCCTCGGCCGCCGAACCCGGCCAAGCAGTCGTCGCCTGCCGACGCAGCGGCACAGGCCGCGCCGTCCATCCTTCTCGTGAGAATGTCGCTCAGCGAAATGACAGCTTCCCGGCGAAAGAACTCCGGGTCAGAAATGCCGTACCACCATCACCGCCGGAGGAATTCCATGGAGCATCTGATCGACCGGCAGCGCGCCCGCTACCAGGCTTTGCTGGAACTGGCCGACCGTCCCTTCGACGTGGAGCGGCCGGCGGTGTTCAGCCCGGCGGCCGCCGCGCAGGACGAGGCGAACGTCAAGGGTCTGCTCTTCCGGTGGACGCCCGTTTTCATCCCGTACGAGTACACCAACTGGTGCGAGGAGAGCCTGGCCCATGTGCGATCGTGCTACATCGGCGACTGGTCGGCCATCGGCAAGCTCCGCGTCCACGGGGCCGAGGCCCTGACCGCGCTCACCCGCATCGGCATGAACAACCTGGCGCGCTTCGAACCGGGCCAGATCAAGCACCACGTCCAGCTGGACGAACGCGGCCACATCGCCTCCGAGGGCCTGCTGTACCGGGTGGCCGAGGAGGAGTTCGTCTACAGCGGCGGCGGCGTCGACTGGACCGCCTGGCAGATCGACCAGGGCGGCTGGGACGCCAAGAGCGAGGTGATCAGCCCCGACATGTTCATCTTCGAGATCCAGGGGCCGACGTCGCTGTTCGCACTCGAGGCCGCGACCGGCGAGAGCCTGCGCGACATCGGCTTCAACCGGAGCCGCCTGACCAGTATCAGCGGCATCCCCGTGCGGATTCTGCGCTCGGGGATCTCCGGGGAGCTGGGGTACGAGCTGCACGGTTCCGCCGACGACGCCAACGCGATCTGGACGGCGGTCGTCGAGGCCGGGACCGAGCACGGCATCCGCCAACTGGGGATGCGCTCCCAACTCGTGGCCCACATCGAGGCGGGCATCGCCACGGTCGGCATCGACTACCTGCCTTCGTCGATCATCACGCCGGGGGCGCCCAAGCTCTTTCCCCGCGGGATGCCGGACGGCAGCTTCGTCCCGACCGACGTGACGGAGTACTTCCGCCGCCCCGGTGAGCTCGGCTGGGGCCGTCGCGGAGCCCTCACCTCCCACGACTTCATCGGACGCGACGCGCTGGCCGCGGAGGCGGCCGAAGGCGGCCCGGCGCGCCACCTGGCAGGCCTGCACTGGAACAGCGAGGACGTGATCGACCTGTTCTCCTCCCAGTTCGGCGACGGCCCGTTGCCCGATCCCATGGAGATGCCGCGCAAGATCGGCGCCAGCCTCGACCAGGTGCTGGTCGGCGGACACCCGGTGGGCGTCTCGACCTCCCGCACGTACAGCACGCACCTGCGCCGCACCATCTCCCTCTGCGTCATCGATCGCGACCTGGCGGCACCGGGCACCGAGGTGACGGTGCTGTGGGGGAACCCCGGCACCGCCCAGCGCGAGCTCCGCGCCACCGTCACCTCCCTGCCCATGAAGGAGGACCGCCGTCGCACCGACGTCAGCACGCTGTGACCCTGTCGTGACGCGCGCGTACCTCCTGCGCCGCCGGTGGTCGACGACATCCGCGCCCTCCTTTCATCCGTCGCACAAGAAAGGTGAACTTCGTGAAGGCAGCCGTGATACCCGCGGTCAACGGCAGGTGGGAACTGCGCGAGGTGCCTACTCCGCAGCCGGGGCCCGGCGAGGTGCTGATGCGGGTGCGCGCCTCCGGCGTATGCGTCAACGACGTCCTGGCCACCACCGGGGCTATCCGGTTCCCCTCGGTCGACCCGGTGATCACCGGACACGAGCCGGCGGGTGAGGTCGTCGCGGTGGGGCCGGGGGTCACCACGCGCCGTGTCGGTGACCGGGTGGGAACCCACTGGGTCCGGGCCGCCTGCGGACGGTGCGACTACTGCCGTCTGGGCCTGCCGGTGACCGGGCAGGCCGCCTTCGCGTGCGTGGCACCCACCACGACCGGTTTCAGCGTGCAGGGCGGACATGCCGAGTACATGGTCGTGGGTGCCGACGAGACCGTACTGCTGCCCGACGGGCTCCCCTTCGAGTTGGCCGCGCCCATGCTGTGCGCGGGCTACACGGGCTGGTCCGCCCTGCGCGCCGGGGAGCCTCAGCCGCACGAGCGGGTCGCCGTGCTCGGCATCGGCGCGGTGGGTCATCTGGCGGTGCAATTCGCGCACGCCTGCGGCCTCGAGACGATCGCGATGACAAGCTCGCCGGACAAACACGACGTGGTACGGCGGCTGGGCGCGGACGAGGTCGTGGCGAACGGCGCCGAATTGCGCGCGGCGGGCGGCGCCGACGTCATCTTGGCGACCGGCACGTCGTATCCGGCCGCGGCGGAGGCGCTGACCGGCCTGCGGCCCGGCGGGCGACTGGTCCTGTCGGGCATCGACCCCACCGCCCCCTTCACCGTCCCGCCGTCCGGCAGGGGCCTTCCGTTCATCGGCACTCGCATGCAGGTGATCGGTTCCACCCACAACGGGCCGCAGTACCTCCGGGAGGCCCTCGACCTCGCCGCCGTGGGAAAGGTCACCCCCATGGTCGAGACGTTCCCGAAGGAGGAGGTGGCCACGGTGGTCGACAAGGTCGCCAAGGGCGCCGTCCGCTTCCGTGCGGTGGTCATCTACTAGGAGGTCGAGCCACGAGCGTGCGCGCCTGGTCGGCCGACCTGTCTCGAAGCGGCTTGAGCGCACGATGTCAGAAGCCCGCGGCGGCGTCGACGGCGGAGGGACACGACGACCGTCGCAGCGTGCGGCTACGACATCCACGGACGCGACCAGATCGGTCCGCAGGTGGTCGGCCGTCGCCCAGCCGACCACGCGCCGGGATGCGATGTCGATGACGGTGGCCAGATAGAGCCAGCGCTCCTCCGTGGCGATGTAGGTGGTGTCGCCGCACCAGCGGGCATCCAGGCCGGCGGCGTCGGGCTGGAAGTCCCGGACGACGAGATCGGGCCGCAGGACAGCTCGTGCATCGGAGATCGTCGTCAAGTGCCGTCGTCTGCGGTGTCGGCCCTGCAGTCCGGCAGCCCGCATCAGCCGCGCGACACGTCGGCGGCCGCATCCGGCGCCTGCCCGCTTGAGCACGCCATGGGTCCTTGGTGATCTGACCGAGCGGGCACCGCGCCGGCACAACTCGACGATCTCCGCCGTGAAATCCGGCGTGAACGAGCGACGAGGGCGAGGCTTCTTCTTCCCCCATGCTCTCCATGATGGACATCCTCCCGGGGCTGAACCCCTGATCTCGGATGTCCACCAAAGCGGATCAAGCCCAGTCGCAGTCGTAGCCCCGTCGGGGACCTCATAGGGCCCCCGGCCGTGCAGGGGCGGTGCGCGCCGTGCGGGCCGCGCTTCAGCGGGCGGCGGGCTGGACGAGCCGGCCGAGATCGTCGGCGATGGCCGCCGTGACCGCGTCCTGCTGCGGCGTCAGGAAGAAATGCCCGCCCGGGAAACTGCGGAACGTGAACGCACCCCTGGTGAAATCCCGCCACGCCATCGCCTCCCCCACAGCGACCCGCGGATCCGACTCCCCCGTCAACACGCTCAACGGACAGCTCAACGGCGCCCGCGCACCGTCCGGCCGGTAACGGTAGGTCTCGATCGCGGTGAAATCCGCACGCAGCGCCGGCAGCACCATCCGCAGAATCTCCTCATCGGCCAACACCCCCGGATCCGTGCCCGACAACGCGCTCATCTCAGCGATCAACGCCTGATCACCACGCGTGTGCACATCGTCCGCGGCATACACGTCAGGAGCACGACGCCCCGACACGATCAGCCCCGCCACCGGCCGGCCCGCCCGCTCCATCCGCCGGGCAACCTCGAAACCCACGATCCCGCCCATACTGTGACCGAACAACACCAGCGGCAGATCGTCATACGGCCACAACACCTCGAACACCCGATCCGCCAACGCCCCCACCGACGTCAACGCGGGCTCATGACGCCGGTCCTGACGCCCCGGATACTGCACCGCCAGCACATCCGCACCCGCCGCGAGAACCCGCGCATAAGAGAAGAAGAACGACGCCGTACCACCCGCATGCGGCAGACACACCAACCGCACCGGCGCACCCCCCACCGGATGAAAACGCCGAACCCACAACTCACCGTCAGGATCAATGCCACTGTCATGAACACTCATAAACCCAGACCATAACCACACCCCATAAAGCCACGCTTGCGCCGACCACCCACCATCCCACCACCCCCACCACACACCACCAACGCCCTTCGACCCCTAGGGTCCGCGGCCGTTCCCTTTGGCCAGTGTCGGAGGACCGGGCCGGACGGGGCAGTGATGAGCGGTGCGGATCCAATGCCTCCCGCAGCCGAACGCGAACGGCGGCTAGTGAGGACTCGACGGCTGCACCGAAGGCTCGCGGCCCCAGCGGCTCTGCCTCTCGCAGGATCCGCTTCCCTGCTTCCGGGCAGGCCCTGCGCCTCCCATGACGTGAGGATGAACAACACGGCGGACAGCGGTCTCCTGCTACGTCCGTTCACCCAAGGCCTCTGCACGGCCTGGCTGCTGCTCCGGGTCGCGGTCGGCGCTCTCCTTCAAAACCATCCCCCTCTCCATTCCTGTGTCCGCGCGATGACACTCCTCGGGGTTTTCTGATGCGCCCTCTCGATCTCCTGGGGAGGACACCGCCGCCCCTCCGTGCTCCGGCGGCGTGCCCCCGTGATGGCCGAGCTCTATCCCCACCCCGGAATTGCGAGAGACCGCTTCCGGAAGTTCACCGCTTGAGCCAGAGGCGGACCACTGCTGCGGCGACGGCGCCGTGGAAGCAGCCTCGCTTGCCGGAGCAATTGTCAAATCCTGTGGATCTGATCGCCCCCTCACTGCGGGCGTCGATCGCGGCGTAAGGTGCGATGACGACGAGCCGTGTTCCGTCTCACAGACTGGCGACTTGCCTGGTGCCTGGTGGATGAGCTGCTAGTTTCCGCATCATGGTGGACCATGACGACAGCACTGCCAACCGGATGCTGGTGGCCGGTGCCGAGGGTGGTGTCCTGCTGTTCGGTCTCACGCCGCCGCGGCTGAGCACCACGCCCGAGCGGATCCGGGAAATCACCGCGTCCACCTTGGCGCGGTTGGACTTCCTCGATGTGGACGGTCTGGCGCTGTACGACATCGCCGATGAGAGCGACCGCAATCCGGCGGAGCGGCCGTTTCCGTACCTGCCCACGATCGATCCCGCCGTCTATCACGCGGAGTACCTCGGCGGGTGGAACCGCCCCACGGTCATCTACCGGTGCGTCGGCAAGTACACCGAGGCGGAACTGCGGACCTGGTTGCGGATGGCCGACACCGACCGCGTGCTCTCCGTCTTCGTCGGCGCGTCCTCGAAGGGCAAGGCGGTGCGGACCGGGTTGTCCGAGGCGCAGGCCCTGCGCCTTGACGCCCGTCCGGACCTGCTGCTCGGCGGCGTCGCCATCGCCGAACGCCCCGAGGAGCATCAGCGACTGCTGGCCAAGCACCAGGCGGGATGCGCGTACTTCATCTCGCAGGTCATTTACAACGCCGACGCGGCCAAGAGCATGGTCTCCGACTACTACTACGCTTGCCGCGAGCGGCAGCTGGAACCCAAGCCCGTCCTGTTCACGCTCTCGGTGTGCGGGTCGGTGAAGACGCTGGCGTTCCTCAAGTGGCTCGGCGTGGACGTCCCACGCTGGCTGGAGAACTCTCTGCGCCACGCAGACGACACGCTGGCCGAGTCCTACCAGCACTGCCTGGCGAACGCCCGCGACTTGATTGCCTTCTGCCGCAAACTCGGCATGCCGTTCGGGTTCCTCGTGGAGAGCGTGTCGATCCGCAAGGTCGAGATCGAGGCTTCGGTCGCTCTGGCTGCCGAACTGGGCGGACTGCTGGGACGAGGCCGACCGTCCACATGAGGCCGGACGTGAACGTGCAGCTGCCGAGTCCTGTGATCGGGATGTAGTCAGGCTGCTGTCATCTCCTCGCGTTCGACGAGGACGCCCTTGTCGAAGCGGACTCCGGCCCGCGATCACATCGTCGTGCAGCGGGGCGAAGGCGTGGAACAGTTCCAGTCCCGCCACAACGCGCAGCATCGCCGCCTCCTCCGGTCCGCCGCCCGCAGCGTGCCAGCCCACGCAACAGAACAAAGGCCGTACGCGCTTCCCCCCACCTGCCAGGAACCCACGCACCGCTCCCAAAGTCTCGCCGAGGTGCGCGCCGTAGTGCGCCTTCGCGTCGGGAGGCGCTTCCAAGGTCTCGTCCACGCGCCCGCGCAAAGCCGGAAGATCCAAGTGTTCCGCCAGGCATCCCGCAACCGTCACGGTGACCACCACGTACTCATCAGCGTTCTCACATACCGTCAAAAGATCGACACCCACCTCGGTAGCGGGGCTCCTGGGCTCTCCCGCAGTCCCCTGTTGCCCGCGCACTTGGCGGTGCCGGCCCTGACCGCTGGGGAGGTCGCGGCCGCCGATGACGAGCCCGCCTTCGCCATCCGGGAACTGCTCGCCGTATCGACGACGACTGGGGCCTGGCGGTACCGGCGTCGAGGTCGCCCACACAGCGGCCGGTCAGGTCACCGAGGAACTCGCCGCGGGACAGAGCGGTCGACGGCAGAACCGGACGGCTGAGGCCGGCCCGCCCCCCGCCGGGGGCGGGCCGGCCTCGAATCGAGTGGCTACGGGGTAATGGTCACCCCGGGCGCCATTTCGGCGGTCCCGTTGGTGAGCTTCCCGGAGCCGGTGGCGCCTTCGGAGCTGACGAAGCGCAGCTCGTGGTTGGTTCCCCCTGCGTTGCAGACGGCGAGCAGGAGCGTGGGCTGGTTGGCGGCGTAGGCGTTCTGGACGAAGGAGGTGATGTCGACGGTGATGTCGCGGCCGTCGACGGCGTTGGTCTGGTGGGTCCCGCCGCCCTCGGGGATGAGGGTCGAACCGAGGGTGAAGGTGGCCGACTTCGCGACGGAGGAGGCCGTGGCGGTGAAGCTCGGCCGGTTCTGCCAGGTCATCGTGTTGATCGGGCAGGACGTGCTGCCGCCGGTGCAGGTGGTGTCGCCGGCGGGTTGTACGAGGAGTTGGTCGGTGTCAGTCGACGCAACCGTCGAGTAGCGGTGGCCGACGTAGGTGAGGTGGAGCGTCGCCTTGCTCGGCGCCCTGGTGAGGCTGGTGAGGGGGAACTGGACGTAGGAGATCTTTCCGTCTCCGGATCCCGTGGTGTACTGCTCGCCCATCAGGCCGGTCCCGGTGTTGCGGGTGATGAGGGTCAGGTCCGAGGAGTTGTTCTTGGTCTGGTCTCCGGTCCACGCGCCCACCCAGGCGTCGCCGTTGGTGAGGGCGCCGGCCTTGACGTTCTGGGTGTGGCCGTTCGCGTCCGTGTAGGTGGTGGTCAGCGTGCCGATCCCGCTCGGCGCCAGGGGGAACTGGCTGGTGTATTGGACAGGACGGCCCGCGACCTGGAGGTTGTTCAGCGTCACGTTCGTGGCGCCGTTCAACGGGCTGCTGTTCGTCTTCTGCTGCGAGAACCACACGTTGTCGAGGTTGAGGGTGCCGATCGGGGTCTTGGGGTACGTGTATGTGGCGCCCGACCCGTCGGGGTTGGGGGCGAGCCCGTAGTTCGCCTGGTCGTCGGCGGTGATGGTCTGGGTGGATCCGTTGCCGCCGTTGAGCCTGATCGGTCCCGACGTGTACCGGGAGGTGTCGAACGAGCTGTTCTTTATCACGATGCTCGAGATGCGCGGGTACGGTTTGGGGCTGTTCTGGGTGAAGATGCCGCCGGCCGGCGCCGACACGGAGTTGAAGTTGTCGAACGTGTAGTTGTTGAGCTTGTATCCGAACGAGTTCCATCCGATGCGGATCGAGTTGCCTGCGCCGACGGACCAGTTCAGCGTGTTGCTGACCGAGATGTTCTTCGAGTCCTCGTTGTCCCAGTGGTAGTTGTCGAATCCGAGCTCGTCGGCGACGGCGTCGTGGGCGCCCACCGCGTCGGCATAGCCCTGGACGTCGGGGGTGGAGGTGCCGAGCTGGAAGTTGCCCCACACGCCGGAGGCCAGCGGGGTGAATCCGTCGCTGGGGTTGTAGTGGCCGGAGGCGAACGCGTCGTCGTTGCCGAGGGTGAAGACGCCGTTGGCGGTGATGTCCTGACCGCTCGCGAAGTCCGTCCCGTCGATCCACGGCTGGCCGTACGGGGTGAGAGCCTTGATGTTGTTGAACGTCACCCTGTTGGCGCTGTGGGTCTCATAGTTCCACTGCTTCGCGTCGCGCTCGTAGGTGTCGTTGAACGTGATGTCCGACGAGTGCATGACCATGACGCCGCCCTGGTGCTGGCTGCGGTAGGCGTCGTGCGAGTCACCGCTGCTGCGGGCGTTGTAGTTCGCCACGCCGTTGCAGTCGAAGACGCCGCGGCCGTCGATTTCGATGTTGCTCGAGTTGATGATCCCGACCCCCGGCTCGAACGCCTCCATGTACGCCTGGATGCGGTTCTTCAGCAGGGCCCCTTCGGCGGTGTAGATCTTCAGCTTGCCGCCCTTGAGCTTGCTGCCGTCCAGACCGTTGACCAGGAGACCGGACCACACGTAGGTGCCGTTGGGGAAGTAGAGCGTGTTGAGCGCCGTGGGGTTGGCCTTGATGGTGTCGAGGGCTGCCTGCAGGGCGTACGTGACGTCGTCGGCGGCCATCGCCCGCACATTCGGGTACCGCACGTTGACGCTGCTCGCACTCACCAGGGTCCCGGCCGAGGTTTGCTGACCGGCGGGGATGGCGGTGCCGTTGACGGTCTTGCCGGCCATGGAGCTCGTCGTCGCGTCGGGAGCCTTCTGAGCCGTGCTGTTCGGGTGCGCCGCGAGGTACTTCGCGGCGAACTCCTGGAAGTTGAGGACACCGGTCTGCAGGTTGACGCCGGATCCGTCCGGTGCGCTCGTGGTGTTCGGACGCTGCGCCGCATCTTCCAGAGGGTCGTTGACGACCGCCAGATAGGGCTGTCCCGTGACGTTGGTCGAGTCGCCGTTGACCATCACGATCGCTTGGTTCAACCCGGCGTCCGCTGACATCTGGAACGTCAGAGTGTGCTTGTCCGCGCTCACCGAGATGCTGCTGGACGGGTAATAGCGCGCCGGGTAGACGTTCACCGTGTCGATCGTGGTGCTGGGCAGCGTGACCGTGATCGTCGGTGTCCGGGAGTCCGACGCGAAGCGCGCGATGTCGAAGTTGTTGCGGTTCGCGGTGTACCGGACAGCCTGGACGGGCGTGCCGGCGACTTGCACCTGGTACTTGGCGGACGCCACGTCCGGGGACGTCGTCGTCCCGCCTCCCACTCCCGTCGGTGCGTAGGTGTGGACGATGGTGGCGGCGTGTGCGGGGACGACGCCGGCGAGCAGGAGGCTCGCCGCCGCGAGGGCGGCGCCGGCAGCGGCCGCGACGGTGCGGCGCCCGCGTGAGCGGCCTCGCGCCGAGGTGGGGGTCGAGTCGGCGTCGCCGCCGATCGCTCTGATCATGCCTGTCTCTCCTCAGGACGAGACCCTTGCAGGTCTGTTCAGGCGCGCGCCGTCCGCTGCAGACGGCGCGGAGCATTCGCGACGCCGCGGCGCACTGCGGTCGCCGGGGCCGTCACGGCCGAGGGGAACCCACAACGCACCCGGCGTGGGGGCACGGGGCGACGTCGGAGATCGGTACTCGCGGTGGGCCAGGGCGGCACCCCTCGTTGACCGATCCACGGGATCGGCGTGGCGGGGACGTTACTGCCGTATTTCCGGAGCCGTCAATGCTCCGCGCGCCGCAAATCCCCAAAACAACAGACAGTGTCAGACAGCGCCCCCATCTGGTTATGTAACGGCTGGATCACGGCCGTCGCGCGGAGTCTTGCCCTGTCGCGACAGCCGCCCTACGCTGACGCCACTTTCGTGGATCGATAAAAGTTATGAGGGCCGACGTGGTCACAATGGCGGAGGTGGCAGCTCGGGCGGGAGTCACCAAGCAGACCGTCTCCAACGTGGTGTCCGGCAAGAAGGTCCGGCCGGAGACCCTGGCGAAGGTGAACAAGGCGATCGCCGAACTCGGCTACAGGCCGAACCTGGTGGCGCGCTCGCTGCGCACCGGCAGCACGTCGACGGTGGGGCTGTTCGTGCCGTCGGTGGCCAACGCCTTCTATTCGGAGGTGGTCGAGGAGGTGGAGAACCTCCTGGTCGGCCACGGTTACAACCTGCTGCTCGCCACGACACGGAACGATCCCGACTACACCCGGGCCCACCTGGAGAACCTCACCGCGCGCTCGGTGGACGCCCTGCTGGTCGCCGGGGACAACGGCGTCGAACAGCAGCTGCCGATGCTCGCCGCGGCCAACTTCCCGGTCGCGTTGTGCGCCTGGGAGGGCGACCCGCCGACCACACTCCCGGTCGTGTCCATCGACTACGAGCACGCGGGATTCCTGGCCGGACGGCACCTGTGGGATCTCGGCCACCGGAACATCGCGGTGATCGCCGACCTCCCCGCGCACACACCGCGCGTCGTGGGGTTGCGCCGGGCGTTCGCCGACGGTGGCCTGGACGACCGCAAGGTGCTGGCCTGCACCAGCGACGACGCCGCCGGCGGGTTCGCCGCGGCCGCTGCCGCGCTCGAGGCGGATCCCGAGCTGACAGCGATCTTCGCCACCCACGACATCCTGGCCATCGGCGCCATCGAGGCGGTGGTCCGGTCGGGACGGCGGGTCCCCGACGACGTCAGCGTCGTCGGCTTCGACGACATCGCGCAGGTCGGGCGGATCCGGCCGGCGCTGACCACGGTCACCTTCCCCAAGCGCGAGATGGCCCAGCAGGCCGTCGAACTACTGCTACGAGCCGTCGACTCCGGCCGGCCGCCGACCAACGTCGTATCGCTGCTGCGCCCGGTCCTGACCGTCAGGGACAGCAGCGGCCCCGCCCGGGGCGACCGATCGGCGCCCGGCACAGCCTGACCTGCCACGGCTCACCCCGCGAGCCGCCGGCGCAGCCCTTCCCCGCCGTCCTCCCCCACCACTGCGCATCCCGAGAGAGAGCACCTCCGCTGATGAACAGCCTCCGCCCCACCGCCTACGTCGAAGACCGGTCGCCCGGCACCGGGCGGCTGCGCCCACGCGCCGCGTTCGCCACCGACCTGCCCACGATCGCGCTCGACGGCGACTGGCGATTCCGCCTGGCGTCAGGGCTGGACGACCTCACCGAGTGCCTGGCCGAACCGGACTTCGACGACACCGACTGGGACCTGCTCGCCGTGCCCTCCTGCTGGCAGATGACCGGTCTGCCCGGCGAACTCCGCTACGGCGCCCCGGCCTACACCAACATCCTCTACCCGTTCCCGGTCGACCCGCCCCGCGTGCCCCGGCACAACCCGACCGGTGAGTACCGCCGCGAGTTCGACGTGCCGGACGGGTTCCCGGCGTCGACTGCGGTGCTCCGGTTCGAGGGCGTCGACTCCGCGTTCGCGGTGTGGCTCAACGGCATCCGGCTCGGCGACGGCAAGGGCAGCCGGCTGACCACCGAGTTCGACGTCTCCGCCACTGTGCGGCCCGGCCGGAACGTACTCGCGGTCCGCGTGCACCAGTGGTCGTCCGGCAGCTACCTGGAAGACCAGGACATGTGGTGGCTGTCCGGGATCTTCCGGTCGGTGTCCGTGACCGCCCGCGGGGTCGAGGACTACTTCGTCCACGCCGCCTACGACCACACGACGGGGCAGGGCACCCTGGCCGTCGACGTCACGGCCTCCACCGGAGTGTCCCTGTCGGTGCCCGAGCTCGGCATATCCGCCGCCGATCCGGCCGGCCCGCACGTGATCGACGGCATCGAGCCCTGGTCGGACGAGCGGCCGCGCCTGTACGCGGGGGAACTGGTCTCCGAGGCCGGGGAGCGCATACCGCTGCGCATCGGCTTCCGCACCGTGGCCGTCGTGGACGGCGTCCTGAGCGTGAACGGCAGGCCGATCTATCTGCGGGGCGTCAACCGCCACGAATGGCATCCCCTGACGGGGCGGACCCTGACCGAGGAGACCATGCTGGCCGACGTGCTGCTGATGAAGCAGCACAACATCAACGCGGTGCGCACCAGCCACTACCCGCCCGACCACCGTTTCCTGGACCTGTGCGACGAGCACGGCCTGTGGGTGTTCTGCGAGGGCGACCTCGAGACGCACGGCTTCGAGCCCGGCGGCTGGCGGCGCAACCCCAGCGACGACCCCGCGTGGCGCGAGGCCTACCTCGACCGCGCTGCGCGGCTGGTGGAACGCGACAAGAACCATCCCTCGGTCATCGTCTGGTCGCTGGGGAACGAGTCCGGCACCGGAACCAACCTGGCCGCCGCGGCCGCGTGGATCCGGCAGCGCGACGACAGCCGCCTGATCCACTACGAGGGCGACTACGCGAGCTGCGCGTACGTCGACCTGTACTCCCGCATGTACATCGGTGTGGACGAGCTGGCCGCCGTGGGGCGCGGGCAGGAGGCGCCGACGGCCGATCCGGCCGACGACGCGCACCGCCGCGCCCTTCCTGCCGTGCTGTGCGAGTACGGACACGCCATGGGCACCGGCCCCGGCGGGCTGTCCGAGTACCAGCAGGTCATCGAGGCGCATCCGCGCCTGGCCGGAGGCTTCATCTGGGAGTGGATCGACCACGGGATCGCCCGGCTCACCGGGCAGGAGGACCCCCGCACCTTCTACGCCTACGGCGGCGACTTCGGCGAGGAGGTCCACGACGGCAACTTCGTCGCCGACGGGCTGCTCTTCCCCGACCGCACGCCGTCGCCGGGCCTGATCGAGTACAAGAAGGTCATCGAACCGGTCCGGATCCACATCGACCCGGCGACCCGGCAGATCGGCCTGCACAACCTGCACCACGTCCGCGACAGCGGCTACCTGGAATTCCGGTGGACGGTCGAGGACGGCGGCAACCCGGTGGGCTCCGGCGGCCTGACCGTGCCCGCGACCGCTCCGGGCGCGACGACAACCGTCGCGTGGCCCGCCGACGTCACCGCCACGCTCGAAGCAGCGCGCGAGAAGGACTCCGGCCAAGAGGTCTGGCTGACGGTGACCGCGGTGCTCGCCGCCGAGGAGACCTGGGCCGGGGCCGGCCACGAGATCGCCTGGGCCCAGGGACGGGTCGCGGCTCCGCCCGCCTCCCCCGTTCCCTTCGCACCGGTTGCGGCGATCGCCCGCGACGGGTTCATCGCACTGGGTCCGGCGTGGTTCGACGCCCGCAGCGGGATGCTGACACGGCTCGGCGACCTCGAACTCGACGGTCCGAGGCTCGACGTCTGGCGGGCTCCGATCGACAACGACCTGCTCAACGCCTCCGGCGCGCCGCAGACCGACGCCTGGCTCGCCGCCGGACTGCACCGGATGCGCCACGACGTCCTGGGTGTCGAGCCCGACGCGTCGGGACTCACGGTCACCGCCCGGCTGGCCGCCGCAGGGTCCTCCTGCGGGCTCGGCGTGGTCTACCGCTGGACGGTCTGCGACGCACCGCATGCGGGCCGGTCCCGGCTCCGGCTGGAAACCGTCGTCACCCCCGACGGCCCGTGGACGGTGCCGCTGCCCCGACTGGGCGTGGCGATGTCACTGCCCGGCACCGACGCCGAAGTCGAGTGGTTCGGTCCCGGCCCCGGTGAGGCGTACCGCGACTCCCGCGCCGCCGCGCGCGTCGGCCGCCACCGGTCGACCGTCTCGGCGATGCAGATCCCCCAGGTCCGCCCGCAGGAGAACGGCAACCGCCACCAAGTCCGCCACGCCACGGTCACCACCCCGGACGGCACCCTGCTCATCACCGGCGACCCGGTCATCGACCTGACCGTTCGCCCTTGGAGCACCGAAGCCCTGGCCGCCGCGGCCCACCAGCACGACCTGATCCGCGACGGCCGACTCCATCTGCACCTCGACCACGCACACCACGGTCTGGGCAGCGCGGCCTGCGGCCCGGGCCCGTCGGCGCCGGCCGTCCTGGCCGCGGTCACCACGGCGTTCGTCGTGGAGTTCGCCACCAGCCGGTAGGCGGGCCTTGCCCGCCCGCCCACCGGCCGTCCAGCAAGTCAGCCCCTGTCACAGAAGGTTCCCTCACATGGACAGCACCACCATACGCACTCGAAGAGTCCTGACGTTCGCCACCGCGGCGCTCCTCGTGGCCGGCCTCGGCGCGTGCAGCGGCGCCGACAACGCCTCCGACACCGCCGACAAGGGCCAGACCGGGCCGGTGAGCATGGAGTTCTGGGGCTGGGCCCCCTACGAGAAGATCGTCGCCCAGTGGAACTCCTCCCACCCGGACAGCAAGATCACCTTCAAGAAGATCCCGTCGGGCGGCAAGGGCGGCTACACCCAGATCACCAACGCGATCACCGCCGGCAAGGGCCCGTGCCTGGCCCAGATCGAGTACCAGACCATCCCGTCGATGCTCGTGAAGAACACGGTCATGGACATCACCGAGTACGCGAATGCCGACATGGCCAAGTACGTCCCGTCGGCCGTCTCCGCCTCCAGCGTCGGCGGCAAGATCTACGGAGTCCCGGTGGACGTCGGCCCGATGGTCCTCTTCTACCGCAAGGACCTGTTCGCCAAGTACGGCATCACCAAGCCTCCGGCCACCTGGGCCGAGTACAAGGCCGACGCCGAGAAGGTCGCCGCCGCCGATCCGAGCGTGAAGTTCGGCACCGCGCCCGGCGACGGCAACGATCTGGCGGCCTACAGCCTGCAGACCGGCCAGTCCTGGTACTCGACCCACGGAGACAGCTGGACCGTCAGCATCGACAACCCCGGCACCCGGAAGGTCGCCGAATACTGGCAGGGCATGAAGGACAAGGGGCTGGTGACGAAGACCGGCAACGCCTGGGACCCGCAGTTCGACAAGGCCTCCGAAGCCGGCAAGGTGCTGACGTTCGTCAACGCGTCCTGGGCCGCCGGCGGCCTGAAGTCGGACCTGAAGGGCCAGTCCGGCAAGTGGCGGGTCGCCCCGATGCCCACCTGGAGCGCCGGCGACGGCAAGAGCTCCAGCAACGGCGGCTCGGCCACTTCGGTGATGCGCGGGTGCAAGACGCCGCGCGAAGCCGAGCAGTTCGCCACGTTCCTGTCCAGCGACCCGCAGGCCGTGAAGGCGGGCATCGAGGGCGGTCTGTACCCGGCGTCGAAGGCCGGACAGGACGATTCGTCGCTCACCGGGGGCGACCCGTTCTTCGGCGGCCAGAAGGTCGGCGACCTGTACAAGGCCTCCGCCGCACAGGTTCCCACCACCTGGACCAACGGCCCGACCTACCAGCAGGTCGAGACGGACTTCACCGGCGCCATCGGCTCCGGCGCCTATCCGGACGCGGTCACCAAGGTCCAGGCCTCGACGGTCGCCGCGATCAAGCAGCTCGGGCTGTCGGTCACCGGCGGCTGAGGCAGCGGGACTCCAGCCGCCCCGAAGGGTTCCCGCGGCCGCCCGTACCCGGCGCCGCGGGGGCCCCGCTCCCCGACGACGAACCGCCCAGCGAGGTTTTCATGAGCAGTCCCAGCAGCACCCGGACCGCGTCGCCGCCACGGTCGGTGCCCTCGGTCATCCCCCGCGTCCCCCCTGCCGGCCGGCCTCGGCGCACCGGCCGCCGTACCGCGTTGACCGCGTCGGGTTTCCTGGCGCCGTTCGCGGTGCTCTTCCTGACCATGATGGTCGCGCCGATCTGCTATGCGATCTACCAGAGCTTCCTCACCGTCCACCGCGCCGGGCTGTTCGGCGGCACGCAGTCGACGCAGTTCGCGGGACTGTCCAACTACGCCGCCGCCTTCGGCGACCACGAGTTCACCGCGTCGATCATCCGGGTCGTGCTGCTGGGCTGCGTCCAGGTCCCGGTCATGCTCGGCCTGGCCCTGCTGCTCGCCCTCCTGCTGGACTCCCGCTCGGCACGGCTGCGCAAGACCTTCCGGCTCGCCTTCTTCCTGCCCTACGCGCTGCCGGGTGCGATCGCCGCGGTGATGTGGTCCTTCCTCCTGGCGAAGAGCCTGTCGCCGTTCACCGGACCGCTGGCCCACCTCGGGATCGACGCCGACTTCCTGTCGCCGTCCTGGGTCCCGGTCTCCATCGGGAACATGATCACGTGGGGCTGGACCGGCTACAACATGCTGATCATCTACTCCGCGCTGCAGACGATCCCCGCCGAGGTGATGGAGGCCGCCGCGCTCGACGGCTGCACCGGATGGCGCCTGGCGTGGTCGGTGAAGATCCCGCTGGTGCGTCCCGCGCTGGTGCTGACGACGGTCTTCTCCATCATCGGCACGTCGCAGTTGTACACCGAGCCGGCGGTGCTGGTCGGCGCGCGCGTCCCGGGCGTCTCGCCGAAGTTCTCCCCGATCATGAACACGACCCTGGGCATGGATCTGGGCGACCAGAACCTGGCCGCCGCCCAGTCCGTCGTGCTCGCGCTGCTCACCCTGTTGCTGTCGTTCGGATTCCTCAGGTACACCCAGCGCAAGGGAGCGATGGCATGAGCCCGATACGCGCCGGCCGGCCCGCCCGACCGGGCCACCGCGGCACCGAGATCGCCGGCAAGGTCGCCGTCAACGCGGTGCTGGGCCTGATGGCCCTGTACACGCTGATCCCGCTGTGGTGGCTGCTGGTCTCCGCGACCAAGGGCTCGGGCTACCTCTACACCGGTACGCCGCTGTGGTTCTCACACTTCGACCTGGTCGCCAACGTCAAAGCCGTGTTCTCCTTCGAGGGCGGCATATTCTCCACCTGGCTCGCCAACAGCGCTCTGTACAGCCTCGTCGGCGCGACCGTCAGCACCCTGCTGTCCGCGATGGCCGGCTACGCGCTGTCCAAGTTCAGCTTCCGCGGCCGGGAAAGCGCGTTCAACGTCATCCTCGCCTCGGTTCTCATTCCGGCGCCGATGTTCGCCCTGCCGTTGTTCCTGCTCATGGCCAAGCTCGACCTCACCGACTCCTACTGGTCGGTGCTGCTGCCCAGCTGTGTCAGCCCGTTCGGCGTCTACCTGTGCCGGATCTTCGCCGCGGCGTCCGTCCCGGACGAACTCCTGGAGGCGGCACGGCTCGACGGGGCAGGCGAACAGCGCACCTTCTTCCGGATCGCCCTGCCGCTGATGGCCCCGGCGCTGGTGACCGTCTTCCTGTTCCAGTTCGTCGGCATCTGGAACAACTACCTGCTGCCCTCACTCATGCTCAACTCCTCCTCACTGCAGCCCGTCACCGTGGGTCTGGTGCAGTGGCGCTCGGAGTTCGCCAACGGTGTGCCACCGCTGCTGTCGATCACCGGTGCGGCCCTGTCGCTGGTCCCCCTGCTCGTCGCCTTCATCAGCCTCCAGCGGTACTGGCGCAAGGGCCTGACCGCAGGCTCCGTCAAATAGCACGTCCGCCTGGCGCAAGGGCCTGACCGCAGGCTCCGCCAGGTAGCGCGTCCTCCCCTGCCCCACTCCCGTCCTGAACCGCAAAGGACCACTGCATTGCCTCGCGCCCACGTCATTCTCGACAGGCAGGCCGTCATCGCTCCTGTCCGACGCCGCACCTTCGGCTCGTTCGTCGAACACCTCGGCCGGTGCGTGTACACCGGGCTCTACGAGCCGGAACACCCGAGCGCGAACGAGGACGGGTTCCGTATGGACGTCGTCGAACTGGTCCGAGAGCTGGGTACCCGGACCGTCCGCTACCCGGGCGGCAACTTCGTGTCCGGCTTCCGCTGGGAGGACTCCATCGGTCCACGCGACAAGCGCCCGGTGCGCCGCGACCTCGCCTGGCATTCGCTGGAGTCGAACCAGGTCGGCCTGGACGAGTTCGCCCGCTGGCTCAAGCTCACCGACTCCGAGATGATGCTCGCGGTCAACCTCGGCACGCGGGGCATCCTCCCCGCCCTGGACCTGCTCGAGTACGCCAACCACCCCTCCGGTACGGCGCTGTCGGACCTGCGCGTCGCCAACGGCTCGCCCCAGCCGCACAACGTGCGCATGTGGTGCCTGGGCAACGAGATGGACGGACCCTGGCAGACCGGCTTCATGACGGCCGACGACTACGGCAAGCTCGCCGCCCGTACCGCCGGCGCGATGAAGACGGCCGACAAGGACCTCGAACTCGTCGTCTGCGGCTCCTCCGGCTCCTGGATGCCGACCTTCGGCGACTGGGAGCGCACGGTGCTCGAGCACGCCTACGACCACGTCGACTACGTCTCCTGCCACGCCTACTACCAGGAGCTCGACGGCGACCTCGGCTCCTTCCTCGCCTCGGCGACCGACATGGACTACTTCATCGACACGGTCGTCGCGACCGCCGACCACGTCGGCTACAAGAAACGCTCCACCAAGAAGATCAACATCTCCTTCGACGAATGGAACGTCTGGTACCAAAAGGAACACCACGAGTCCGACGAGGTCAACGACGAGTGGCGTCATGCCCCCCGGCAGCTGGAAGACCTCTACACGGTGGCGGACGCCGTCGTCGTAGGCAACCTGCTGATGACGCTGCTCAAGCACAGCGACCGCGTCACGTCCGCCTCCCTCGCGCAACTGGTCAACGTGATCGCGCCCATCATGACCGAGCCCGGCGGACCGGCCTGGCGGCAGACGACCTTCTACCCGTTCTCCATCACCAGCCGGCTCGCCTCCGGCGAGGTGATCCGGTCTCTCGTCCAGGCACCGGTGTACGACACCGCACGCCACGGCGAGGCATCCGTCATCGACGCCATCGCGACTGCCGACGAAGACCGGGCCGCGGTCTTCCTCGTCAACCGCGACCTGCACGAGCCCGCACAGGTCACCGTCGACATCCGCAGCCTCGGCTCGTCGCACCTCACCGAGGCACTCACACTCGCCGACCCCGACCCGCACGCGAAGAACACCCTGGAACAACAGAACCGGGTCACCCCGGCGCCGAACACGACCGCGAAACTCACCGACGGCGTACTCAGCATCGAACTGCCACCAGTGTCATGGACCGCCGTCGCCCTCCACTGAGAGCCTGGCTCCAACCAACCGTTCCACCCTGAAGCTCGCAGCCACCCCCGATCCAACGACGCCGGCTACGAGCAGCAGCAGCCCGCCCACGGAGGCTGGCGCCCACCTCACGCCGGAAGCCCGCGGCCGCGGAAAACATAACGGGGAGACGCACGGTGAGTCGCCCGCAGCGGCCTGACCTCAGCGGGCGTGACCGGCATGGACTCCACCGGCATCGACATCCACGAGCCGCCTGCGGCCCTCGGCTCACGGGCGTATTCGCGTGGGGCACTCGCCGTCCTCTCGAAGTCGGAGACGGCAGGCGCGACACCTGTCGTGCGCGCCTGCCGCATTACGGCATTACGGCCTTTTCAGCCCCGCGGTGCGACGCGGATACGGTTCCCGTCAGGATCGGCTGCGAGGAAGGTCACCCCGAACCCTGCATCATGCGGCTCGCGCAGGATCGTGACCCCCATGGCATTCCACTGCTCAAAGATCGTGTTGATCTCGTCGGGTCCACCGTCGACGGCCAGGCACACCTCACTGGTGCGCGGGACCTCCGGTGACAGATCCTCGAACTGGCCAGACCACACACCGAGGTCAGCACCTGGCCCGAGGTCGAAGGTGATGTATCCCGAAGTCTCGAACGAGGGGCTCATGCCGAGGAGGCCGCCGTAGAAACGCGCTGCGGCGGGAGCGTCGTTCACGTAGACGATGGACACGACGGATGTGGTCATGGTTGTTCCTTTTCGCAGGTGGTAGGTGCGCATCCACCAGCCTGGCCGGGATATGCGCCGCATCGTGTCGTGATTTCCGAGAAAATTGGTGGGTGACCCCAGACCGCTTCTTCACGCTGATGCTGCTCCTCGAGTCGAGGGATGCGGTGACCACACAGGAACTCGCCTCAGCGCTCGGGGTGTCCCTTCGAACGATCACCCGAGACCTGAACTGGCTCCGCGACGCCGGTCTGCCGGTGACCGCACACCGGGGCCGCCTCGGAGGCGTGACCATGCTCCCCGGAGCCGGGCTCGACCTCACGCGACTCACTCCGGGCGAGCGTGATCATCTGTCGCTCACCGGGCTGGATGAGAAGCAACGTGCCGAGCTCAACGCATCGGACGAAAGCCGGCGCGCGCTCTCCAAGATCGCCGCTGCACAGCCACGTCGAGTTCATGAGCTCCTGCCGCTCACCGACGTAGTGCACGTGGACAGCCGTCCCTGGCGTCAGGCACCAGCTTCCGGCACGACTCCGGCCTCGCTGATCGGCACAGTGCGGCGAGGTCGCCGGCTACGGATCGAGTACGACAGCCCACGCGCGTCATGCCCACGCGACCTGGTCGTGGATCCCTACGGGCTGTTCGCCAAGGCCGGCGTCTGGTACCTCGTCGCCGACTGTGCCAAAGCGCCACGGATGTACCGACTCGAACGGATCACGGCGTGGAAAGAAGTCGACCTGCCACGACGGATCCGGGAGAGCCAGACCCTGGCCACCGTCGCTGCCGCGCTCATTGATCAGTGGGAACACAACCACGCGATAGAGGTCAGCGCCACCATCGACCGGACCCAGATCGAGCGAGCGCAACGGATCTTTGGCCTACGACTCGTCCGGGACGACCATGAAGAATCCGCCACCGGCCACAAGGTGACAATCCGCTTCCTGCGTCTGGAGGACGTGCGAACACTACTGCCGTTCGGGAGCGCCATCACTGTGCACGGTCCCACCGAAGCCAGGGCTCACCTCCGCGACCTCGCAACCGATCTTGCCCACCACTATGCGCCGTCGCCGACGTCCTGACCCGCAACTCCTAGATGATCGATTCCAAGGGGTGCCTGCGGAGGGTGTGACTGGGCCCGGCTCGCGGGCGACAGCTGGTCCGACTACCTGGTCACCCGCCGGTCAGCCCAAGGAACATGACCTACGCATCACTCTCGTTCATTGAGCAATCGGCATGACAGCGGTCGCTCGATGACCTCATGATCCGCATCTGCCTGCACCACGTACAGTCGGGCCTCCGGAGTCCGGGTGACGGCTTCCTCAAGGCGCCCGTCCGTGAAGAGGGCCCCCACCCCGTCCTCAACCGCCCAGCCGGCGGACAGCATGCCAGTAACTACAGCTTCCTGGTAGGAGACGCGGCGCCCTGGTTCGCTGTCGTAGTGCGGACACACCGAGCCCGGCAGGAGGCCCAGCCCGTCCTGCAGGAACGTGAGCGGCCCGAAGGAATCCGTATGCGAGCCCTCCGCCCAGCAGTTGGCGCCGGCACTGATTCCGCACAGCAGCGTCCCGCTGTTGTATGCGTCGCACAGCAGCCGGTCGACCCCATGCGCACGCCAGACCGCCAGCAGGTTCGCGGTATTGCCACCGCCGACGTACACGACGTCCTGGCTGAGCAGAAACGCCCGCAGCGCGTCGTCGTCCAGCTCTCGCCGGAACAATGACAGGACAGACGGCTCGCAGTTACGTGGCCTGAACGCGCTCAAGAACTGATCGATGTATGCGGGCGCGTCGCCACTGGCAGTTGGAACGAAGCACACCCTGGGTCGGGGGCTCCTCGCATGGTCAAGCAGCCAGTCGTCGAGGAGGCCGTCCTCATCTGTCGAAAAGCCTCCCCCAAGAAGGGCGACACGACGAGATGAAACGACCTCCACGAGAGTGCCTCCTGAGCTGCGGGTCAACCTGCTCGCACACTGCCGTGCCACGGGGCCCGTCTGCAACCCGGTAGACGGCAGTCCACCATCGCTGCGCCCCCCCAACGCAACGCTGCTTTGCCGCCACGCCTGCTGCGGGAAGCTGGAGGCGTGGTGGGGAGGCCGGAACAGCGCGCCCCTAAAATGATGCGTCTTCACCAGCAGGTCCGCGGGACGAGCGAGGCGATCACCGGTTCCCTGGCTGCTCCCCGCACGCTGCTGCTCGGCAGGTAAGACGACCAAGGCCGCCTTCAGTACGTCTGCCGCACCACCACCCTCGCCCAGGCGGCAGGTGCGACGGTCGCCGGCCTGCTCGCTCGAGTCCGGCGCGGTCATCCGCGGACAGGCTGTTCAACACCGAACGGGAGCCCTGCCTCCCCCTTCCCCGCCAGGCGGCCGCATGGATGCGTCACGCGCTGCTCGGTTCCTACGCCGCGTCTTCTTCACGGTCTTCTTGGCCGCGTCCTCTTCGCGCCCGCAGACCGGGGCGTCCTTCCGGGCCGCCGTGATATTCGCGGTCTCGTGGTGCCCGCAGGCCGGCTACCGCCCTCGTCACCTCGAACCGAGGCGATCACCATGGCGCTCATCGGTACTGGGTGCTGCCGCAAGGCCTGCGGCACCCGGCCGCCGCTGCGGTTCGCGTCGCGGCTCCGGTAGGCGAGTTGGCACGGCCGTCAGGTCCGACTGCCTGGTGATCCGTGCATAGCCGTAGACCACGGAGGCCGTTGCCAGTATGAGCAGCGGGCCGAACACCCACGGATGCGCGGCCATCTCCGTCGACAGGAAGCGGTAGGACGCCAGAAAGGCGGTGAAGACCGCCGCGCCGTAGACGACGAACCGCTTCGCCGACCGGTCCCAGCCGCGGTCGAGGGAGCTCAGCGCCATATCGATCGTGAGGGTGAACACGACACCGGCGATGATGTCCGCGCCGTAGTGGTAGCCGAAGCCCAGCGTTGCGCCCAGCGTGGCGATCAGCCAGAACGCGCCTGCGAACCGCAGCACCCACGGGCCCTTGAGGGCATGGATGAAGATCGCGGTGGCCCATGCCGTGTGCAGACTGGGCATGCAGTTGCGCGGGGTGATCTCGTTGAAAGGCACCGGCTGTGGAGTGCCGACCGGCGGGGGCGTGTCCGGCCACAGGTTGGCCACGGCCCAGTGCCCCCCGTCCCCACCGTAGGCGAAGATCGGTCCGACCACCGGGAAGATCATGTAGATGCCGGGTCCCAGCAGGCCGATGACCAGGAAGGTGCGCACCAGATGATGGCCCGGGAAGCGGCGCTCGACCGCCACATGGCGCAGTTGGTACAGCGCGACAGCGACCGCCGCGACCGCGAGCTGGATGTAGACCCATTCGAGAATGTGGGCGCCGACCGTGCCGGTGGCCGCGACGATCCGGCCCGCCAGCCACGACGGGTTGCCCAGGGCGTGATCGGCGGTGGCCACGTACTGGTCCAGCACCATCGGGCGGGTCTTCGCCGTGATCAGCAACCAGGCGAAGCCGGTCTTGCGGCCGGCCACCAGCAGCAGGGCCAGTCCCACGCCTTTCAGCAGCAGGGCACGCTCCTGGCCGGTTCTGCGCGTGACGGCGATGACACCGTAGGCCAATGTCACCCACAACGCGCCGTTGCCGAACATCATCTCGGCGCCCACAGCCCGCCGCACGAGCCAGAAGACGACGTCGATGCCGACCGCCGCACCGAGCGCGACGAACCGCTGGCGCCAGGTGAGCACCACCATCATCAACGCCATGCTGGCGTACAGCACGGTCCCCGACCTGGGGGCGAAGATCACCTCTCGCGCCTGGTCGGTGATCGGCCCCCGCTCGCCGTATCGACGCGAGGCGATCTCCAGTGCGATGAGAAATCCGAGGCCCACCACAGTCACCGCAACCCACAACACAGTGCGTGGTTGACGCCATGGAATTGTCCGAAGACGACCGCGTATTCGCCCGGACCCTAGCAATACCCTAGATATCAATTTTTCAGCCGATGTGTCATTTCAACATAATCGTCGTGAGCTCGAACATGTTAGCGGAGCGGGTGGCTTCGGTGATCCCCTGTACGTCGAACACGGTGATCGGCGCCACCCGCCCGAGACTGAACCGGTAGGCCCGATTCCCGCCGTCGGCTCGGGCCAGGCACCGTCCTGACGGTCACGTGCTCCTTCGCCCTCCCGCCGGCGACCTCGGAGCCGGCCGAGGAGCCGCCCGCCCTGCCGGCCTGCCCGGTCTACCAGCAGATCCTCAGGAGCGCTTTACCGGTCACCGCCAGGCTCTCGATCTCTCGTCGAGTTCACGCAAGCGCGCGGTGAGCTCGTCCAAGACTCGGGTGTGGCGTGGTCGCGGCAGCGGATGCTGAGCCCTCCGCTCGGCAGTCCCCCGTCCTTCGCATTCATACCGACGGCGCTACCGAGGGGCGGTAGCGTCGACCTCGGCCGAACCTGTACAGATGCGGGACTGGGGGACATGGTGACACGCAGACTCCTGGCGTTCGCCGACGCGTTGGTGCTTCTCGGCGCCGAGCCGCCGCGGCTGGCCCGGTTGGATCGGGCGCTCGGTGGGGCGTTGAATCTGGCGACCGCCGGGGTCAGCGGCACGGTGATCGGCATGGCCGACGCCAATGGACGTCTCCTTGGTCTCGGACGCGATGCGATCCGCGGCGTCGGCGCCCGTCTGGACCGCACCCAGGGGCGTGCGGAGCGGACCGATGTGCTGCGCGCAGCGCACACGGTCGTCGTCGTGGTGGCCTTCTTCGAGGCGTTGGAGGAGTTGGACCTTCCTTTCTCCCTGTCCGAGGTGCGATTGACCCGGGACGAGCAACTGGCCCTCGCCCGCACCGAATCGGGCCCGACGCTCCGCACGCCGGATCTGGTGTCGTTGCTGCTCGCCACGGACCTGCCATGCCCGGCACCGCACATATTGATCCGAAACGGTAGGTGTTCTGAGTCGTTGATCCCTGCGTGAGTGAACTGGTGGGAGACGCAAGGCAGTTGTCGCCGTCGGCGCAGG